>CAZURD010000110.1:0-7096 GCA_964623445.1 uncultured Prevotella sp.
AACAAAAACAAAGCCCCCTCCACCATCACTACTCCGGCATCGGCCACCAGCAGCACACCTACGCCTATGCACATCAGGAAAAAGGCCGCACTGCCCACGCCCAGACCGCGCCTGTCTTTTGCGATGATTTTCAAACGTTTGTCAACATTAGCTCACGGACGCTTCTTTGCAACACGGAGGAAGTGCCATTCGCAAGCCAGCCTACGCTCACGGCGGCCTGCGCACGGTGCCGATGCGGGGAGACGCGCATCGGACGGTTTTCGGTTCGGGAAAGCACACGATTACGCCCCGCAAGTCACGGATTGCATAAACCGTAGCTTGCGGGGCGTTGTGCTTCGCTTATTGTCAACCGAGCTTGTTGATGTAAACGGCAAGGCTCGACTTCAAGTTGGCAGCCTTGTTGCGGTGTATTATGTTGGTCTTGGCCAGCTTGTCAAGCATCTTCTGCACGCTCGGGTAGAGCTTGGCCGCCTCGTCCTTGTCGGTCATGGAGCGCAACTTGCGAACGGCATTACGCATGGTCTTGGCATAATAGCGGTTGTGCAGTGCGCGCTTCTTATTCTGACGGATTCTCTTAAGTGCTGATTTGTGATTTGCCATCTCGTTTTGTTTCTTTTTGTTATTGGTAGTCCCTAGGAGAGTCGAACTCCTCTTTAGAGAATGAAAATCTCTCGTCCTAACCGATAGACGAAGGGACCGCTGTTTCGATTTGCGGGTGCAAAGTTATCTATTTTGTTCCGTTTGACAAAATATTTCGCGCGGAAAATCGCCTCTTGCCCGTTTTTTGTCGCGATGATGCCCCTCCAGATGCGACTTTGGCCGCAAACGGAGAGTTCTACGACAGCCACGCCGCGCCGACGGCTCACTTTTTCTGCCCGCCACTTCGTCTGCGCCCGGCTCTTTTTGAGTAACTTTGCCAGTGCAATGGACATGAAGACTGAAGCCATCGTGCTGCACACACTGAAATACGGCGACGACAAACTCGTAATAAATATGTTCACGCGCGAATGTGGGCGCGTGTCGTTCATAATGGGAATGCCCCGTGGCGCACGCCCCAAGCTCCGGCGGCAATACTTCCAGCCGCTGTCGCAGCTCTCCGTGGAGTTCGACATGAGGCCCTCGCGCAACCTCCAGCGGTTGCGCGAGGCATCGCCAAGCCACGTCTATTCCACGCTGTGGGCAGAGCCGATGAAGATGGCGCAGGCCATGTTCGTGGCCGACTTCCTGTGCAAGGCTTTGCGCGCGGAGCAGGCAGATGCCCGCGTGTTCGACTTCGTTGCCGACAGCCTGCAATGGCTCGACGGGCGGGAAAGCCGTCACGCCAACTTCCACGTGGTGTTTCTCATGCGCTTTTCGCTGTTCCTCGGCTTCAGCCCCAACCTCGACGGCTACCGCGCGGGCGACTGGTTTGACATGCGCGCGGGCTGCTTCTGCCACCACGCCCCCACCCACAACGACTGTCTCGCCCCGCGCGAGGCATCGCTCATGGGACTGATGATGCGCATGAACTTTGCCACGATGCACCTCTTCCGCCTCTCGCGCGAGGAGCGCAACCGCCTCGTGGGCATCATTCTCGCCTACTACCGCATACACATGCCGGAGTTGGGCGAGTTGAAATCGCTCGACGTGCTCCGGCAGACACTTGAACCGCTGGCTCAATGAGCACCGCAGGCCACGCCACCGGAGTGGGCGCGGAACACGGAGCAGACCCCAAAAGGCATCCGCGATTTGCCCAATACCTACTTGCGGATATGCAACCAAAGACGGCCGCCCTACCGCCGTTTTCCAGTATGCGTCATATTGCAGGCCGAAACGGCATTAATTGCAACGCAATAAGGCATTAAATGGAGGCCAATAAGGCAGGTATTGCAGGGCAAAACCATAGGTTTTGCAACACACTGAACGTCAGACGGTTGGACAATATAGCCTCCGCCGATGTCGTTAACATAATTAAGTTAACGGCTGCACGCATCTGTTTGCAGCCGAAGTGCCCTTGGGCTGATGGCGGATATCCGTCAAAAAAACCGCTTGTTTGCCCTGCCTCAACCAACCCCAAATCGGTCGTTAGGCCGTCATTGCATAGGGATGGCTTAAAAAAAACGCCTAAAATTGCACGCGATTCATTTTTTTGCCTTATCTTTGCACTCGCTTTTAGGTTACGGGATGTAGCGCAGTTGGTAGCGCACTACGTTCGGGACGTAGGGGTCGGGCGTTCGAGTCGCCTCATCCCGACCAAAAAGAAAGGCGCGAACTCATTGCTTCGGCAACGGGTTCGCGCCTTTGCTTTGTGCCGCGCCCGCCGGAAACGCACGGCAACCGCAGCGCAGCACGAACCCGAGGAGACACAAAAAGGCCGGGCAAAAGCCCGGCCTGAGATTGCGAAACGTTGTCCAAGGCGGATTCGAACCACCACAAACAGAACCAAAATCTGTTGTGCTACCGTTACACCATTGGACAATTTGCAGCTGCAAAGATAAGGCTTTTAGCCGATGTAGCCAAATTTTCCGCGTTCTTTTTTCGCGCTTCCGCCCTTTGCGCCGCGTCTTCAGAGCTTGTGAATCAGCGTCAGCCCGTCGCGCAGGGGCAGCACGACGCGCTCCACTCGAGGGTCGGCGGCCACGGCATCGTTGAACTCCTCGATGCCGTGCGCCTGACGGTCGCTGTCGTAAGCGGCATCGACCACATGGCCATCCCACAGCGTGTTGTCGGCAAGGATGAAGCCGCCGGGGCGCACCACGCCCATCGCCATCTCGTAGGCATCCATGTATGTGCGCTTGTCGCCGTCGAGATAGGCCATGTCGAACGTCACCCCGAGGCGCGGGGCAATCTTTAGGGCATCGCCGACGATGAACTCTATGCGGTCGGCCACGGCCGAGCCTTCGATCCACGGGCGGGTGAAATCTTCCTGTTCGTCGTTCAGCTCAAAGGTGTAAACCTTGCCGTCAGGCTCCAGTCCCTCTGCCATGCAAATGGCACTGTAACCGCTGAACGTGCCCACCTCGAGCACATTGCGCGGACGCACCATGCGCACTATCATCTTCAGCAGCCGCCCTTGCAGGTGGCCGCAGGCCATGCGCCCGCGCAAGAGGTGTATGTTGGTGGCGCGCCAGAGGCGCGCAAGGTAGTCGCCCTCGGGGTCGGTGTGGGCGAGGACATAGCTCTCGATGTCGCCGCCCCAGCCTATTCCGCTCATTGGCGAGGCCGGCGCACGAGGTGGTCGACGGCGAGGCGGTAGGAGTCGAGGCCGAAGCCGCATATCACGCCCACACACACGCACGATATATAAGAATGGTGGCGGAAAGGCTCGCGCTTGTGTACGTTGGATATGTGAACCTCAATCACGGGGCACGGCAGCGAGCGTATGCAGTCTTGCAGGGCTATGCTGGTGTGGGTGTAAGCCCCGGCGTTGAGCACGATGCCGTCGCACTGCCAGCCCACGGCCTGCATCTTGTCGATGATGGAGCCTTCGGAGTTGCTCTGCCAATAGTCTATCTCCACGTCGGGATACGCCTCGCGCAGCTTAGGCAGGCAGGTCTCGAAAGAGTCGTTGCCATAGATTCCCGGCTCGCGCACGCCGAGCAGGTTGAGGTTGGGGCCGTTTATTATCTGTATCTTCATTGTTGTATGTGTTTGTTCGCGTATGCGGCGGGCGCAGCTGCACGGCTCGCGCACGCCTGTCCGTAGCGGCGCAAAGTTACGAAAAATTTGCCATTGTCGGCCAAACGCAGTACTTTTGCAACACACAAAACAGCCACGCGATGGACAAGCAAACGCCTGAAGAGAAGATGATTCGCTCCTATGAGCGATACCTGAAACTGGAGCGCGGATTCTCCCGCAACACCATCGAAGCCTACAGGCTCGACCTGCAAAAGCTGCTCGACTACCTGCGGCCGACGTGCCACGGCGTGAACGACGTGACACTGGCCGACCTCCACAACTTCGCCTCCACGCTCAACGACCTCGGCATCGGCGCAAGGTCGCGCCGCAGGGTGCTGAGCGGGCTGCGCTCGTTCTTCCACTTCCTCATGCTCGACGGCTATCGCGACGACGACCCGACGGAACTGCTGGAATCTCCGCAGATTGGCCAGAAGCTGCCCGAAGTGCTCTCGGCGGAAGAAGTGGACGCGATGGAAGACGCAATCGACCTCGGCAAGGCCGAAGGGCAACGCAACAGGGCCATAATCGAGGTGCTCTACTCATGCGGACTGCGCGTGAGCGAGCTGACGCAGCTGCACATCTCCGACCTGTCCGCAGACGATGGCTTCATAAAGGTGACGGGAAAGGGGAACAAGGAACGGCTCGTGCCCATATCCGACAGGGCCATACGCGAGGTGGAGGCATGGCTTGGGCAGCGCGCGCGGCTCGACGTGAAGCCGGGGGAAGAAGACTATCTATTCCTGAACCGGCGCGGACGGCACCTCACCCGCACGATGGTGCTCATCATAGTGAAGCGCGCCGCCGAGGATGCCGGCATAACAAAGACCATCAGCCCGCACACCCTGCGCCACTCGTTCGCCACCGCCCTGCTCGAAGGGGGCGCGGACTTGCGCGTAATACAGGAACTGCTGGGGCACGAAAGCATCGCCACGACCGAAATTTACACGCACGTGGACACCTCGAGGCTGAAAGATGCCGTTCTCGAACACCACCCGAGGAACATCAAGGGAGGCGGGACTAAAGGCACATAGCTGCAAAAAATGAATGGACGGAGGGCATTACAAGCCTTTGCGGCTCATGCGCCACAACTGGACAGAGAAGCCAAGCCATACTGGCTACAACGCACCCTTGGTCGAATCCAAGAACTAAATTCAACCAAGCAGCGCACCATTCGTAGCTTAAATGCGGAATTTCGCCATGTTTGTATTATTTAAGAGTGTTGAACATACAGTTTCCAAATAATCTGCATACCTTTGAATCATGTATAAAATCAAATCTTTTGCTTTTCTGACCTTGCTGCTATGTGCACAGGCCACGTTCATCTCCTGCTCAGATGACAATGGTGACGATGATGACGACAAGATGGATGTCCTCGTCGAAACGCCCGACAGCCTCACCGAACTGACCACGGATGATGCCATCGTGAAGCTCATCACTTCGGCATATCCAACTACGACATACATGCTCATTGCGGAGTGCATGTCCGACAACACCGATGACCTCGGCTCGAACTACAATCAATACACAGACCGCTTTATCGATCAGGTATATGCCTGGGACGACATCACGGAGACGGACAACGACGACCAGACCAATTTGTGGGAGGCTTGCTACAACGCCGTGGCCACGGTCAACCAAGCCCTTCAGGCCATCGAAGAGCTGGGAGGCGCAACTACGCAGACCCTCAGCGAGGCCAAGGCCGAGGCTCTGATGTGCCGCGCATACAACATGTTCGTGCTCGTCAACATGTTCTGCCTCAAATACAACTCGCAGACAAGCTCCACCGACATGGGACTGCCTTACCCCACCGAGCCGGAGGCCACGCTCTTCGAGGACTATGAGCGTCTTTCTGTGGCCAAGGACTACGAGATGATGGCCAAGGACATAGAGGAGGCACTGCCACTCTTGGGCGACACCCACCTCGACGTGCCCAAGTATCACTTCAACCGCCAGGCGGCCTACGCTTTCGCAGCCCGCTTCTATCTCTTCTACGAGAAGTGGGAGAAAGCCGTGAGCTGTGCCACCGAGGCCCTCGGGTCAAGTCCCTCCTCGGTGCTCCGTGACTGGGACGAGATGGAGAGCTACGGCATCACCAGCGACCTCTCGCCGCGCACCAACCTCTACATCGACTCAGGTGAGAGCTGCAACTTCCTGCTCATCACTGCAATATCGTACATGCCCTTATGGCAGAGCAACTATGTGTATTGGACGAAGTATGCGCACGACACCTATATCTCCAACAACGAGACGCTCGACGCTACCCACGTGTATGGCTCCTCATCGTTGGTGAGGTGTGGGTCGCTCATATTCTCGGGAGGTTCGATGAATCGTGCCCTCGTGGCCAAGATACCCTACCTCTTTGAGTACACCGATCAGGCGAACGAGATTGGATATTTGCGCACCGTGTACGTGCCTTTCCGTGGCGACATCACTCTGCTGGAGCGCGCCGAGGCATACACGATGATGGGCGAATACGACCTTGCCTGCGCCGACCTGACGATGTGGATGCAGAACTGGACGACTTCGACGCGCACGCTCACGCCGGACTACGTAACCAGCTTCTATAACAGTGTCGACTACTACACGTGGGATGTGCCGACCGTGAAGAAGCACCTCAACCCCGCGTTCACCATCGATGCCGAGGGCAGCACGCAGGAGTGCATGTTGCAGTGCGTGCTCGACTTCAAGCGCATTGAGACCATACACGAGGGTCTCCGCTGGTTCGACATCAAGCGGTATGGCATGACTATCTACCGACGCACAATGGACGCTGCCGGCGAACCGTCGGAAGTGACAGACTCACTCCTGCCCTCCGACCTGCGCCGCGCCATTCAGCTGCCCACGATGGTGCTACAGGCCGGCATGGAAGCCAACCCGAGATAACCACGACACCACTGCTACACGAATTACTACGACGGCAAGCCATCCATCACGGAAAACTATCAGGTTGAGGCCGTCTACGACTTCGGAATCTTCATTCTTCGCACGACCGACATGCTCTCGACACCTAACGTCGCATCTGCGGAACGATAGATTCCAATGCTTACTATGATGCCACAGCCCCCGACTTGTACAAATAGGAGTGGGAGTGGTGGTATTGAGCCAAGCCTGTCCCAGCTTTCCGGCAGACAACCAACATGAGGTTACGGAGCTTCAACGCCCCCAATAGCAACAAATAAACCCGAATCGGTCGTTAGGCTTCAGACTGATTTTGCGGTCTTGCCGTGTAGATTGGCTTCCGTCCTCGCTTCGGCGTAATAACGGTCTAATGACCGATTTGGGTTAAAACAGGAAGGGCTGACCCCCATTTTGCGAGGTCAGCCCTTCCCATCAACTGCCAGATGCCCGTGGCATGCAGCCAGGCATTCTCACAAATAATAGGCAACGGACACCTGCCACGCATTGGCGCGGCCGCGCGTCGACTGACTCCACACACTCT
>CAZURD010000111.1:0-6910 GCA_964623445.1 uncultured Prevotella sp.
TCGCATATCATATCAAACGAAAGCCTGCCTCCCTTTATTGTGACTGCCGGCGGAATGGCGTGGATGTACACTTGCGCTGACAAAACAGCCACATTTCAGTCCGCACATGGCGCAATGACGGCAAAAAAGGCTACCTTTGCAGGCAAAGCCTTCAACTACGATGAAAGCAACGACCATCATTCTATGCGCCGCAGCCCTGCTCGCCGCAACGGCGGCACGCCCGCAAGGGCAGACACAGGCATGGCCCGACGGCTCGGCAATGGACGCATGGTTCACCGACACGGCCACGGTGAACGTCGAAAGCCTCGGCCGACAGTATGTAATCACAAGCCACGGCGTGGCCAACGACAGCTCGCTGCTCCAGACGGAAGCCATACAGGCCGTCATCGACATGGCCGCAAGCGATGGCGGCGGCGTGGTGGTCGTGCCGCAGGGGACGTTCCTCACCGGTTCGCTGTTCTTCCGCCCCGGCACCCACCTGCACCTCATGGAGGGCGCACGCCTCAAAGGCAGCGACGCAATCACACACTACAAGATAGTGAAGACGCGCCTCGAGGGGCAGACGCTCGACTATTTCGCCGCCCTCATCAACGCCGACCACGCCGACGGGTTCACCATCACCGGGCACGGGACAATCGACGGCAACGGCCATCGCTTCTACGACGAGTTCTGGCTGAGGCGGAAAGTGTTCCCAAAATGCACCAACCTCGAAGCCCTGCGCCCAAGGATGATATACATATCCAACTCCAGCAACGTCACCGTGCAGGGCGTGCGCCTCGTCAACAGCGGATTCTGGACAAACCATCTCTACCGCTGCCGGCGTGTGCGCTACATCGACTGCTTCATCTACGCGCCGACATCGGGCTACCCCAAAGGCCCGAGCACCGACGCGCTCGACCTCGATGCCTGCCAGGACGTGGTGGTGCGCGGCTGCTACATCAACGTCAACGACGACGGCGTGTGCCTGAAGGGAGGCAAGGGGACGTTCGTCGACCGCGACTCCACTAACGGCCCGTGCCGCAACGTGCTCATCGAGCGATGCCTCTACGGCGTGGCCGGGGCGGGAGTGACGTTCGGCAGCGAGGCGTGGGACTGCTCCAACGTCATCCTGCGCGACTGCCTGCTGGAGGGCACGGGCAACCTCGTGCTATTCAAGATGCGCCCCGACACGCCACAGCGTTACGCCAACGTGCTCGTGGAGAATGTCTCGGGAACGCCCAAGAACGGCATCCGTGTTGCGCCGTGGAGGCAGTTCCACAACCCGGAGGAGCGCGACGACAAGCCCCGCTCGTCGGTGTCCAACGTCACGCTGCGCAATGTCGACGTGGCGTGTTCAAAGAAATTCTGCGACATACAAAGCTCCGCTGACTACGACCTGCGCGACTTCTGCTTCGAGAACATCAACGCCACCGACAACAACGGCGGCCTGTTCGACATCTCGTTCATCGACGGATGCCGCGTGAAGTCGATCAGCATCAGCGGCACAGAGCCAACCGAAGAAACGACAAGACAATGAGAAAGTCACTGAAAGCCTTGCTCCTCGCTGCGGCAACAGCAATACCCGCACTCGCGCAAGATGCCCCGAAGGTGAGCATTCTGGGCGACTCTTACTCCACGTTCGAGAACTATCTCACACCCGACACCAACGCCGTGTGGTATGTCAGTGGCAGCAGGGCACTGCGGCGCACCGACGTAACGCGCGTGGAAGAGACGTGGTGGTGGCAGCTGATTGAGCAAAAGGGATGGAAGCTCGAACGCAACAACTCCTATTCTGGAGCCACCGTCTGCAACACGGGCTATCGCGGGGAGGACTATACGCACGAGTCGTTCGTCACAAGGGCAGCCAACCTCGGCACGCCCGATGTCATCCTCGTGTTCGGCGGGACTAACGACTCGTGGGCAGGCTCGCCCATCGGCGACTTCAACTACGGCCCGTGGACTCCCGACGACCTCTACAGCTTCCGCCCGGCAATGGCCTGCCTGCTCGACACGCTGCAGCGGATGCACCCCGACGCAGCACTCTTCGCCATCTCCAACGACGGACTGAAGACCGAAATAACGGCCTCGATGGACTCCATCTGCCGCCACTACGGCGTGACGATGATTCAACTCGAGGGCATCGACAAGACCAACGGCCACCCCAACCGCGCCGGGATGAGGAGCATAGCCGAACAGGTGGGACGCGCCATCGACCTGCACTGACAAACCCTTTCCCAAAACAAAGAAAACCACCGACAATGAAACCCCTGACCACAACACTCGCCCTCACGCTCGCCACCGTGGCCGCCACGGCCGCCACCACAACCGTCTCGTCGCCCGACGGCCGCCTCGCCGTGACCATAGCCGACGACAACGGACAGCCCACCTACGCCGTGGACTACGACGGCAAGGCCATGCTCCTGCCCTCAGCCCTCGGCATCGTGGCCAACATCGGAGACTTCACGGCCTCAATGAAGCAGGTGTCGGCCGAAGAAAGCCGCGTGGACACCACATACACCATGCACAACACAAAGGCATCCGCCATACGCTACGAGGCCAACCGCCTCGACGTGGGCTTCGAGAACGCCAAGGGCCAGCGCATGACGGTAACGTTCTGCGTGTCGAACAACGACGTGGCGTTCCGCTACTCCATGCCACAGCAGGGCGAAACGGCCTGCATGGAGGTGAGCGGCGAGGCCACGGCATTCCGCCTGCCGGCACACGCCACGGCATTCGTCAGCCCGCAGAGCGACCCGATGATTGGCTGGAAGCGCACCAAGCCGAGCTACGAGGAGGTGTTCTCCGCCGATGCCCCGCTCACGGAGAAGTCGCTCTACGGCCAGGGATACACGTTCCCTGCCCTCTTCCGCGTGGGCGACGACGGCTGGGTGCTCGTCAGCGAGACGGGCAACGATGGCCGATACGTGGGCTGCCACCTCTCCGACTACGACGCGGAGAAAGGCTATCAGGTGGCGTTCCCCATGCCCGGCGAATCCAACGGGCACGGCTCTACCTCTGCGGCCGTTGCCCTGCCGGGAAGCACCCCGTGGCGCACCGTCACCGTGGGGGCCACGCTGCAGCCCATCGCCGAGACCACGGTGGCATGGGATGTGGTGGAACAGAAGTACGAGGCGAAGCACGACTACAAGGCCGGGCGATACACGTGGAGCTGGCTGATATGGCAGGACAACTCCATCAACTACGACGATCAGGTGGCGTTCATCGACCTCGCCGCCGCCATGGGATATGAATACACGCTCGTGGACGCCTTCTGGGACACGCGCATCGGGCGCGACCGCATCGCCGAACTCAGCCGCTATGCACAGTCGAAGGGCGTTAGCCTCATGCTGTGGTACAACTCCAACGGTGCGCAGAACGACGCACCGCAAGGCCCCAAGGATTGCATGGACAACACACTGGTGCGCCGCCGCGAGATGGCGTGGCTCCAGTCAATCGGGGTGAAAGGCATAAAGGTCGACTTTTTCGGCGGCGACAAGCAGCATACGATGCAACTTTACGAGGACATACTATGCGACGCCAACGACTTCGGGCTTCAAGTGATATTCCACGGATGCACCCTGCCGCGCGGATGGGAACGGATGTACCCCAACTTCGTGGGCAGCGAGGCCGTGCTGGCATCCGAAAACGTGTTCTTCGGGGAGGAGGCGGCACGCCGCGAAGCCTTCGACCTCACGCTGCACCCGTTCTGCCGCAACGCCATTGCGGCAATGGACTGGGGCGGAACGATAATGAACCGCCATCTGTCGCGCGACAACAAGAGCCGCCACCAACGCCACACGACCGACGCATTTGAACTGGCCGCCGCCGTGGTGAACCAATGTTACGTCCAGTGCATCGCCATACAGCCGAACAATCTCGGCGAGCTGCCGCAGCACGAGATCGACTTCCTCCGCGCCGTGCCTACGGCATGGGACGAGACGCGCCTCATAGACGGCTACCCCGGACGCTACGTGGTGATGGCGCGCCGCAGCGGCGACGGTTGGACGGTGGCCGGAATGAACGCCACCGCCGAACAAATGAAGCTGAAACTGAAGCTGCCCATGCTCGCAGGACAGGAACTGACGCTCATCAGCGACAAGCCCGCCAAGGGCGAGGCCATGCCCGACACCGAGGCCAAGCGGGCGAAAGTGGGGCGCGACGGAAGCCTCACCGTGACAATGCAGCCCAACGGCGGCATCGTGGCATACTGACAGCAAGGACGCGCCACAACAACGACATCACAAACACAAATGAAAATATTTCCAACAATCGCCGCCCTCGCTTCGCTCGCCCTCGCAGCCTGTCAGGGCGAGCAATTCAGCGTCGAGGGCACAATAACCTCGGCCGACGACTCCCTGCTCTACTTTGAGCAAATGACCCTGCAAGGCTCAATCACACTCGACTCCACGCGCCTCGACAAGCAAGGCAACTTCAGTTTCTCCGCAGAACGCCCCGACGCGCCGGAGTTCTACCGCCTGCGCATCGACCGGCAAGTAATCAACATCTGCATAGACTCCACGGAGACAGTGGCAATAAAGGCCGACTGGCCCACAATGGCGACCGAATACGAGGTGAGCGGCTCGCCGGAATGCGAGAAGATAAAGGAGCTGGCACGGATGCAAGTGGAACTGCAAAGGCGCGTGGTGGCCATTGGACGCAACGGGACGCTCACGCCACGCGAGGCCAGCGACAGCATCAATGCCCTGATTGGCGAGCACAAACGCCGCGTGACGACAGACTACATCTTCCGCAACCCCGCCGCGCCGTCGTCATACTTCGCGCTGTTCCAGGCCGTGGGGCCGTATCTCGTGTTCAACCCAAGAACCGATACCTACGACCTGCGGGTGCTCGCCGCCGTGGCCACGAGCTGGGAGACATACTACCCAGAAGCCACACGCACCGAGAACCTGCACAACATTGCCATCGCGGGAATGCGCGACGAGCGCATAGCCAGAGCAGACAACACGGCCACAATAGACCCCCAAAAGGTGCATACGTCAGGCATAATAGACTTCAGCCTCACCGACAACAATGGCAAGGAACAGTCGCTCTCCGGGCTGAAAGGCAAGGTGGTGATGCTCGATTTCCACCTCTTTGCACTGCAAGACTCGCCGCAACGCATCCTTGCCCTGCGCGAACTCTACAACAAATTCCATGCGCGCGGGTTTGAAATCTACCAAGTGTCCATCGACCCCGACGAGCACTTCTGGAAGCAACAGACCGAGGCACTGCCGTGGATCTGCGTGCGCGATGATGACGGAGCGGCCTCGCCACGCCTCGCCATATACAACGTGACGAGCGTACCGGAGTTCTTCCTCATCGACCGCGACAACAACATAGTGAGCCGTTCAACGCAGGTGGACGACGTGGCCAAGGCCATCGAGGAACTGCTGGGCGAGTGATTCACGGCGCACCATAATCAACAGAAGCTCAAATGCCACACCCATCCTTTCCTTATTCTAAACGCGCCCGCATGTGCGCGAGGTGGGGTTAGAGGCTTATCCGACAGCTTGCATAAGAGCATGGCAAGACGACAAGGAGGCCAAGGGCACATTGTTCCCTTGGCCTCCTTGCGTATTTTCTAACCCAAATCGGTCATTAGGCTTCAGGCTGATTCTGCAGTCATGTCATGCAGATTGGTTTCCGGCTTCGTCGAAAGCGTAGCGGGCTACGCCGAGACGAAACGGAATACAATATGCTGGCAGGAGCGCGGAAGCAGACGAAGAGTTTAACGAAAGACCTTTCTATGCGCAATAACGGCCTAATGACCGATTTGGGCTTAAGAATCCACTCCGTGTATCTCCGCCACGACATACTCCGACTGAGTGCCGATGCGGAACTTTCCGCCCCAGATGCCCATGCCGGAAGAGACGTAGTAGTGGGTTGCGCCACGCTGCCACGGGCCGTAGGAGCATTCGTAGAGGCGGCGAGTGACCATCGACACCGGCCATACCTGTCCGTCATGGGTGTGGCCGCTGAACTGAAAGTCCACGCCAGCCGCCTCCGCTTCACCGAGGTTGTAGGGCTGGTGGTCGAGCACCACAACCACGCTCCGCTCCTTGTCGACCGTGGCAGTGAGACTCTTCAGGCTCTTGCGACGGCGGTTGGAGCGGTCGTCGCGCCCGATGATGGTGAGCGGTCCGATGGTGGCCACGCTGTCGCGCAGCAGCGTGATGCCCGCCTCGGAGAAGAAGCGCGCCGACTTTTCCACACCACTATAATACTCATGGTTGCCGAGGCAGGCAAACACGGGGGCTTCGATGCGGCGCAGTTCGGCAGCCATATCCTCCTCGCGCAGCGGCCGCAGGCTGATGTCTATCAAGTCGCCGGCTATCAATACGGCATCTGCGTGCTCGGCGTTAATCATGTCTACCCATCGAGCCAGTTCCTTGCGGGGGTTGTGATAACCAAGGTGCAGGTCGGAGAGAGCCACCACCCGCACGTCGTGACCTGCCGCCTTGGGCAGCGCAAGGTCGACGGCAACGCGCTGCTTGTCCCTGTAGTGCAGGTAGCCAGCGGTGAACACGCCCACCATGAGCACGGCAATGGCGCAGGCCACCCGCCCGTTGGAGTGAAGCCAGCCGCCGGGAACGAGCCGCACAAGCCGCCCGATGTCGAGCAGGAGGAACGCCATCACGAGGTAGAGCAGCACGAAAATCGACGAGTTGCCCACCTCATAGCACACGCGCCCCAGCCACAGCGGCAGACGGTCGATGGTGCGGGAGAAGTTGAGGAAAAGAGTGAGGAAAGCCATGACGCACACCGTCACGGCGGCGATGCGCCCCGCACGCGGCCACGGCAGCACGCCCCACACGTGCCACAGGCTGTAGGCCATGCCGGCCAACGGCAGTAAAAAGAATACGATAGTCCACATTTTGCGGCCAAGTTTGTTTTCCAAAGAAAATCATCGCCCGTTGGCAGAATCAAGCCC
>CAZURD010000112.1:0-6858 GCA_964623445.1 uncultured Prevotella sp.
AAATCCGACAGGCTTTTCGCGCCCATGCTGTCTTTGCCCGTTGCCGCGCATTTGCGGCACACTGCGGAGGCGGCACACGGGCAACGACATCTTCATAACGCCGTGACGCAAGGCGATTCAGACCGGCGACAGCCTTGCATAAGTGGCGGTCATGGCCGCTTTTCGCCCCAAATCGGTCGTTAGGCTTCCGGCTGATTCTGCGGTCATGCCGTGCAGATTGGCTTACGGACTCGCCGAAAGCGTAGCGGGCTACGCCGAGGCGAGACGGAAGACAAGATGCCGACAGGAGCGCGGAAGCAGGCGAAGAGTTTAAAGAAAGGTTCATAAAAACATAATAACGGCCTAATGACCGATTTGGGGTTACAAAAAAACGTAGCCCATTTCGGACATTCTCGCGCCTTTTTGATAACTTTGCCACGCAGGCAGGCCGCCCCGGCCTGTCGGCGACAACGTATTTCCAGCAACACCAACGATGAAGATTCTCGCAGTGGCCGCCAACTGCCCCGCACACAATAAAGCGTGCGGCGAGGCGTTATACAATAAAGAAAGCGAGGCACGGCCTGTGCTTTGCGCCCGTCCCGATTCCGCATTACTGAAGGGAGGCAAGCCGTTTTTCGTTCCCGACTGGTGCGAGCGCGTGGAGTACGGGGCTTGTGTGGCGGTGCGCGTATGCCGTCTCGGCAAGTCCATTCCCGAGCGTTTTGCCCACCGCTACTACGATGCGCTCACCCTCTGCGTGAGCTTCCGCGCCGCCGACGTGCTGTCGCGGCTGCGCTCCGAAGGCCTGCCGTGGGACGAGGCCACGGGCTTCGACAGCTCCACCGTGATTGGGGAGTGGGTTGACAAGGCAGCTTTCGGCGACCCGCGCGCCATCGACTTCGCCCTCATGGCCGACGGCGTGGAGGTGCAACACGGCAGCACGGCCAGCCTTGCATGGGACATCGATGCCATCATAGCCCACGCCAGCCGCCTCTTTACGCTGAAGATGGGCGACATCATCCTCACCGGCGAGCCTCCCGCACCGGCCGAAGCGCGCCCCGGGCTGCGCCTCACGGGCACAATAGGAGGGCGCGACGTGCTCGCCTTCAATTGCAAATGAAACAAAGACAAAGCCGACAAGCCAATGGCACGCTTACTGGTCATGCTCACAATAGCCCTTGCGTTGGGACTCGGCAAAGCCGACGCGCAAGGCTTCTTCAACCTCACCGCCGACGAGGTGAGGATAGATTCGGTCCTGCCGAGCTTCGGACACTCCTTCCCCTTGACTGAAGGATGGGCCGACTCCACGTACAGCGTGACAATAGAATACCCCGAATTTATCGACATGGGCGAGGCCGACGTGGCCCGCCTGCACGCCATCGGCTGCGACACGCTGCCTCCGCTGCCCGCCGTGAGTGCCGCCGTGGGCGTCTCGCGCAAGCGCGCCTCGCTCGACGTGAGCTTCGTCCCGCTGGTCTTCCGCGACGGCAAGTGGCAGAAGCTCGTCAGCTTCAAGCTCGCCGTCAAGGCCGCGCCCTCCCCCACAGCCTCAGCCAAGACCACCACAGCCGGTGCGTCCACGCGCGCCACGGCAGCCTCCTCGCGCTACGCCGACAACTCCGTGCTGAGCAGCGGCACGTGGGTCAAGATTCGTGTGTCCGAGAGCGGCGTGCATCAAATCACCGATGAGCTTGCAAAGCAGGCCGGTTTCTCCTCCGCCTCCGACGTTAGGGTCTACGGATACGGCGGCGCACGGCAGCCCGAGAGCCTCGATGGCGACTACCTCAGCTCCACCGACGACCTGCAACAGGTGGCGCAATGCGTCGTTGACGGCCGCCGCCTGTTCTACGCCCAAGGCCCCGTGAGCTGGGAAAACGGCAGCACCCGCGTGCGAAACCCCTACTCCGACTACGGCTACTACTTCCTGACGGACAGCGGCGAGGATGTCATCACGGCCGACAGCGCAGACTTCGTGGACTCGTTCTACCCTGCCGGCGAAGACTACAACGTGCTCTACGAGGTGGACGACTACGCCTGGTTCAGCGGCGGGCGCAATCTCTACGACTCGCGCACGTTCACCATCGGCTCACCCATGACCTACTTGCTCACCACCGAAAGCCCCGGCACTACGGGGCGGCTCACCGTCAGCCTCACGGCCGATGCCTTGTCGTATGCCACGGTGGCCATGAACGGGGTGACGCTCGGCACAATCACCATCAGCGGCTCAGGCACTTACGACTACGCCAAGAGCAATTCCGGCTCGTTCACGGTGAGCAACGTGGGGGCGACGGACACCGTTTCAATCACGCAGACATCGGGCGGGACGATGCGCCTCGACTACATCGCGCTCCACACCAACGAGCCAAAGGCCGCCCCGCGCCTCTCCTCGGAGACGTTCCCCGTGCCGGAATACGTCTATCGGATAACCAACCAGAACCTCCACTCGCACGGCGCGACCGACATGGTGATAATAATCCCCACGTCGCAAAACCTCCTTGAGCAGGCCGAGCGCATAGCGCAGCTCCACGAGGAGACGGACTCCATGCGCGTGAGGATAGTGCCCGCCGACGAGATATTCAACGAATTTTCCAGCGGCACGCCCGATGCCACGGCCTACCGCCGCTACATGAAAATGCTCTACGACCGCGCCGAGACCGAGGCCGACATGCCGAGCCACCTCCTCCTCTTCGGCGACGGGGCGTGGGACAACCGTATGCGCCTCTCCGACTGGAGCGGATACTCGCCCGACGACTTCCTGCTCTGCTTCGAGAGCGAGCAGTCGCTGAGCGACTTGGAGTGCTACGTGAGCGACGACTACTTCTGCCTGCTCGACGACGGGGAGACCATTGCCACCACAACGGGCAGCAGCACCACCTACACGGGCAAGCCCGACGTGGCCGTGGGACGCTTCCCGGTGCGCACGGCAGACGAGGCGAAGATCATTGTGGACAAGACTTTGGCCTACGCCAACAACGAACACGCGGGCGCATGGCAAAACACGCTGGTCTTCATGGGCGACGACGGCAACAACAACATACACATGGAGACGGCCGACAGCGTGGCCAACCTCGTGAAACGGCTTTACCCAAGCTACAGCGTGAAGAAGATAATGTGGGATGCCTACGAGCGCGTGACATCCGCCACGGGCAACACCTACCCCGACGCTTCCACGCTTGTGAGGCAGTACATGAGCGAGGGCGCGCTCATGATGAACTACAGCGGCCACGGCGCAACCTACCGAATGTCGCACGAACGGGTTGTGGAGCTGTCCGATTTCCAAAGCATCTCCACCGACAACCTGCCGTTTTGGCTCACGGCCTCGTGCGACATAATGCCGTTCGACGGGCAGACAACGAACATCGGCGAATCCGCCATGCTCAATTCGAGCGGCGGCGCGGTGGCATTCCTGGGCACAACGCGCACCGTCTACTCCAACTACAACGAGTCGATGAACCTCGCCTTCACCGAGGAAGTGCTCAGCACGGAGGGCGGCGGCGTGACCCTTGGCGAGGCGTTGAGGCGCGCCAAGGTCTACCTCGTTGAGTCGAGCAAGGACCGTACCTACAACAAGCTGCACTATGCGCTGCTCGGCGACCCTGCGCTGAAACTGGCCTGCCCGCGCCTCAACGCCATAGTGGACAGCATCAACGGCCTGGCCGTGGCCGACGGCACAATGCTCACGCTCCCGGCGGGCAGCGTGGCCACGGTGAAGGGGCACATCGAGGGCGACGGCGGCCTGCCCGTCACGGCCTTCAACGGCACGCTCACCGCCACGGTGAGCGACGCGGAGCAGGAGATTGAGTGCCGCCTGAACGACACTTCGAGCGACGGCGCATCGGTGGCATTCGTCTACCGCGACCGCACGAGCACCGTCTACAAGGGCACGAACAACGTGGCCGACGGGGAGTTCTCGTTCACTTTCGCCGTGCCGAAAGACATTTCCTACAGCGACAACACCGCCCTCATCACTCTCTACGCCGTTAGCGACGACCTCTCGCTCACGGCAAACGGCTCAAACGAGGGCCTCGTGCTCAACGGCACGGGCGACCTCGGGCTTGACTCCATAGGCCCGTCAATCTACTGCTACCTCAACTCCACGTCGTTCACCAACGGCGACTGCGTTAACGCGACCCCCTATTTCTTCGCGGAGCTTACCGACGAGGACGGCATCAACGCCTCGGGGGGCGGCATCGGGCACGACCTGCAACTCTCAATCGACGGCGATCCCTCGCAGACATACACGCTCAACGACTATTTTACGTTCGACTTCGGGAGCTATACCACGGGCACTGTCGGGTATAGCATACCGACGCTCACCGACGGATACCACACGCTGCGCTTCCGCGCATGGGACGTGCTGAACAATTCCTCAACGTCCGAACTCTCGTTCTACGTGTCAAGTGCGGCACAACCGACACTGTTCGACGTGATATGCACTAAGAACCCCGCAACAACGTCCACCTCGTTCCGCATCATCCACGACCGCATCGGCTCCGACATGGACGTGCGCCTCGAAGTGTTCGACATGTCCGGGCGCACGCTGTGGGTCTACGAGGAAAGCGGCGTGCCAAGCGACAACACCTACACGATAGACTGGGATCTCACCATCGACGGCGGGCGACCCCTCGGCACGGGTGTCTATCTCTATCGGGTGGGCGTAAGCTCGTCAGGCTCTGAATACACTACGAAAGCCAAGAAGCTGATTGTGATAAGGCAGTGAGCCGCGCGCCCGCTCCCTTTCAAGCCCTTTCCGCCAGCCAGCCCCGTGCGGGCGAAGACGCATCCGTTTCTCGCTGATTTTCAACGCCTTTCTTAATACTCGAAATTAGATGCCTAAACGCAGTGCAACGAGGCATTAATTGCGCTCCAATTAATGCCTCGTTGGCCTCCGTTTAATGCCTCGTTGCGTCGCATTTAATGCCCCTTTGCGCGGCGGCGGGTGCGAAGACGGTTTCCCGCGCCGCTTCCGCCGCCCTCCCTGCGGCTCACCGCGAGGATTCGGAAGCCACAATTTTGCCTGTCGGCTGCAATAATTGGGCGGCAATAACGTTTAAAGGATATGTGTACGACACGCATCATTAGCAACGCAAGCAACAACAGACCAGCGCAGATGAAGCCCTCTTTTAGGCTGGCAGTGGCCGCCGCGTGCGCAGTGGCCTCCATCGGCGCGAGTGCCCAAGACAAGCTCAGCCAGTACAACCCGGTTGAATATGCGGTGGTCTCGCAGACCATTGCGCCCGACGCCCGCTCGGCGGGCATGGGCGACGTGGGCGCAGCCACAGAACCCGACGTAAACTCCCAATACTGGAACCCGGCCAAATACCCGTTCTGCATAAGCCGTGCGGGCGTGTCGCTCAACTACACGCCGTGGCTGCGGCAGCTGGTGAACGACATCGACCTGGCCTACGTCTCGGGCTACTACCGCATCGGCGACTACAGCGCGGTGTCGGCATCGCTGCGCTATTTCTCGCTCGGCGAGGTGATGACCAGCGATGGCGACGATGCCATGACCGTGAATCCCTACGAGATGTCGATAGATGCCGCCTACTCGCTGATGCTCAGTGAGCACTTCTCCATTGCGGCGGCCATACGCTGGATCTACTCCGACCTGCGCTACGACTACTCCGAGGACTCCTCACCGGCATCGGCGTTCGCGGCCGACCTCGCCCTCTACTACAACAACTACTTCGTGATGGGCCAGCGCGAGTGCCAGTGGGCATTCGGCCTCAACATAAGCAACATTGGCAGCAAGATAACCTACTACGGCGACGAACAAAGCCAGTTCCTGCCCTGCAACATGAGGCTCGGAGCGTCGGTGATGATTCCCATCGACGAGTACAACCGCTTCTCGTTCGCCGTGGATGCCAACAAGCTGCTCGTGCCTACCGTGCCCGTGCAGGAAGACGGCGAGAGTTCGTCGGAATATCAGCAGCGCGTGATTGAAGAATACAGCGACGTTAGCTCCATCTCGGGCATATTCAAGAGCTTCAGCGATGCCCCGGGCGGCTTCAAGGAGGAGCTTCAGGAGATACAGTGGAGCGTCGGTGCGGAGTATGTCTACCACGACCAGTTCTCCATCCGCGCAGGCTACCACCACGAGAACGAGAACAAGGGCAACCGAAAATACTTCACCGTGGGCGGCGGCTTCCGCATGAGCGTGTTCTCGCTCGACGTGGGCTACGTCATATCTACGGCGCAGAGCAACCCGCTCGACCAGACGCTGCGCTTCTCGCTGGCGTTCGACATGGACGGCATAAAAGACCTGTTCCGCCGATGAAAGTGCGCGTTGGACTGGGATTCGACGTTCACCGCCTCGTGGAGGGGCGCGAACTGTGGATGGGCGGCGTGCGCATCGACCACAGCCTCGGTCTCTTGGGGCACAGCGATGCCGACGTGCTGCTCCACGCCGTGTGCGATGCCATGCTCGGCGCGGCCAACATGCGCGACATCGGCTACCACTTCCCCGACACGGCGGCGGAGACGGAGGGCATAGACAGCAAGGTGCTGCTGGCAAGGACGGCGCAGCTCATAGCCTCGAAAGGCTATGCCATCGGCAACATCGATGCCACGATATGCGCCGAACGACCCAAGATGAACCCGCACATACCCGCGATGAAGGAGTGCATGGCGGACGTGCTCGGCATCAGCTCCGACGACATCTCTATCAAGGCGACCACCACCGAGCGTCTCGGATACACGGGGCGTGAGGAGGGTATCAGTGCCTACGCCGTGGTGCTATTAGAGAAAGACGAGCAAAACGCAAGGCTTTAGCGTGGCGCGGCCTTGCCCGTTTTCGGCAAAGCCCGCCTCCGAAAGTTGTCATTTTCCCATTCCGCTTACAGGAAAACCATTGCCACAGCTGCTTGCCTGCGGGGCAAA
>CAZURD010000113.1:0-6830 GCA_964623445.1 uncultured Prevotella sp.
CTCGTTGCGCCCCAATACATGCCCCGTTGGGACGCAACGAGGCATTAAACGCCCGTCAATTAATGCCTCGTTGTCGCGGCATAGCGCATCGGTCGCACATCCACAGATTGCAGACAATCGCCCAACCCGTTAATTTCCAACACATTGCAACACGCAAAGCAAAACGCTGCCTTTCTACCCCGAAACGCCAGTCTGCCAAGGTTTCGCCGCAAGAACCGCCGTTTTTCGATGCGAATCGTAAACGCAAACAAACATTAAATCAGTTAATTTTTCATCCGCATAAATCGCCTATACACGCCAATGCGGCCTCGGCAGACAGCCAGCGGGCGTGAACGACATTGATAATTTCAGACTGTCAGTGCATTTTTGTGCCATTATCGCTATATATAAATTAACTTTCTCCACAATGAATCTGAGCCTTACAGCAAACACACAACGGTTTCTTCAGCATATCTTTGCATCGTGATAAGAAATTAAACGATAAGATATTGTGAAAAGGAATTTGTTGCTATATCACATGATGGCACACCGTAGCATCCGTTCCTATACGGACAAGAAAGTCAGCGACGAAGATCTGGATAGCATCATACGGGCAGTTCAGGCTGCTCCCAATTGGGTAAACCTGCAACTCGTTTCCATCATTGCGATAAAGGATGCACAGCGGAGAAAGCTCTTTTCGCACCTGTGTGGCGACCAGCCACACATTGCTGAAGCTCCCGTGTTCCTGATATTCTGTGCTGACTATAACCGTGTGGACATCGCTTGCAAGGAAAAGGGGCAGACTTTTACCAGCATCCATTCCATTATCAAGGGGTAGCCGAGACATTGGAAAGACAAGGCTTTACATCAATCCGTAAGAAAGGAGAAACATGAAAACAACAGCAACGAAATCAATCTGCATGGCTTTGCTCGCCTGCCTCTGCGGCGGGGGCTGCATCATGGCCCAGGAAAATCAACTTAATACGAATAACATCATGGAAGAAAAACTGAATCTTACACAAGAATGGGACAAAGTGTTCCCGCAGAGTGACCAAGTGAACCACAGCAAAGTGACGTTCCACAACCGTTACGGCATTACGTTGGCGGCAGACATCTATATGCCGAAGAACGCCAGTGGCAAATTGCCCGCAATAGCCGTCTGCGGCCCGTTCGGGGCTGTCAAGGAGCAAGCATCCGGGCTGTATGCGCAGGAACTTGCGAAGCGCGGCTTCCTAACGATTGCGTTCGACCCGTCGTTCACCGGTGAGAGCGATGGACAGCCCCGAAATGTGGCATCGCCCGACATCAACACTGAGGATTTCTCGGCAGCTGTGGACTACCTCGCCACCCGTGACGATGTGAACCCTGAACAGATAGGTATCATTGGAATCTGCGGATGGGGAGGCATGGCTGTCAATGCCACAGCCATCGACACCCGCATCAAAGCCACCGTCAGTGCCACCATGTACGACATGAGCCGTGTCAATGCCAACGGCTATTTCGATGCCGCTGACAATGCCGACGCACGCCACGAACTGCGTCGACAGTTGAATGACCAACGCACAACGGATTACCGCAATGGCTCGTATGAGCTTGCCGGAGGCTTACCCGACATTGTGCCTGACGATGCTCCGCAATTCATGAAAGACTATTTCGCCTACTATAAGACGGAACGCGGCTACCACAAGCGTTCGCTCAACTCCAATGGCGGCTGGAACAAGACTTCTACACTTTCGTTCCTTAACATGCCGATTCTGTCCTACGCAGGTGAAATCCGCAGTGCAGTGCTGCTTATACACGGTGAAAACGCCCATTCGCGCTACTTCAGCGAGGACACCTACAAGAAACTGACAGGCGACAACAAGGAACTGCTGATCATTCCAGGTGCCAACCACACCGACCTCTACGACAACTTCGACAAGATACCGTTCGACCGGATAGAGGCGTTCTTTCGCGAATATCTGAAATAATTGGCAGCCTGTTTACGAGACGGGCAGCAGGTCTGCCCGCTCTGTAAAGGAATCCACCCGTAACTACCAAATGGGGCGCAGGCGCAGCGAGGGAATACAAGAATTGCGATTTTGGAATGCCTGCACCACGGTTTGTTCGCCGTTTTTTCATAATTTTGCAGCATTATGTTCAACGATCTGCTCACTGCGGCGGAGCTTGACACGCTCCGCTCGCTCATCGACGGGGCGCAGAGTGTGGTGCTGTGCTGCCACATCCGCCCCGACGGCGATGCCATCGGCTCGTGCCTCGGCATGGCCGAATACCTGCGTTCGATAGGAAAGGAAGCCACGGTGGTGATTCCCGACCAGTATCCCGACTTTCTCATGTGGCTGCCGAACACGGAGAAGATTGTGCGCTACGACAAGCGCAAGGCCGAGGCCGACGCGCTGTTTGCCAAGGCCAGCCTCGTGGTGTGCCTCGACTTCAACAGTCCGCAGCGCGTCGACGCAATGGCGGAAGCCCTCACCGGCTCGCCCGCGCCAAAGCTGCTCATCGACCATCACCTCGACCCCGACATGCCGGGATGCGCCCTCACGGTGTCGAGGCCGGAGATGTGCTCCACCTGCGAGATTGTCTTCAGGCTCGTGTGGCAGCTCGGAGGCTTCAAGGCGATGGGCAAGCAGTTCGCCGTCCCGATATACTGCGGGATGATGACCGACACGGGCGGATTCACATACAACAGCTCGCGACCCGAAATCTACCTCGCCATCAGCCAGCTGCTCACCAAGGGTATAGACAAAGACCGAATCTATCGCAACGTGTTCAACAGCTACAGCGAGTGGAGAATGCGCCTCATGGGTTGCGTGCTCTACGAGAAACTCGTGGTGGACAACGAACGCCACGCCGCGTTCTTCACGCTGGCGAAAGACGACTACGCACGCTTCCACTTCACAAAGGGCGACGCAGAGGGACTGGTGAACCTGCCGCTGCAAATCAAGGGGATGCGCCTCTCCATCTCGCTGCGCGAAGACCGCGAGCGCGAGAAGCTCGTGTGGGTGAGCCTGCGCTCGGTGGACGACTTCCCGTGCAACAAGATGGCGGAAATGTTCTTCAACGGCGGAGGACACCTCAACGCCTCTGGCGGACGCCTCAACTGCTCGCTCGACGAGGCGGTGGCGGTGGTGAAGAAAGCCATAGCGCACTTTGAGCCGCAGCTAAGGCAGTAGGACGAAAACCAAACATCTACTACAAAAATTTAAATTATCGCAGAGGGCAGGCTCTGTTTGCATGGATTTTACTAAATTTGCCGCGAACGTTGCCTCGGCCGCCGGCGATGCGCCGAGGCACGACAACCAATGCAAGACAATGAAGACAATCAGGCACTTGACAATCGCGCTCGCCGCACTGCTGGCACTCGCTGCCTGCGACGACTACGAGACCTACGGCGAAAAGAAAGAGAAAGAGCGCAACGCCATCAACCAGTTCATTGCCCAAGAGGGCATAAAGGTGATCAGCGAAAGCACGTTCCACGCCAACGGCGACTCCACCGACACGAGCAACAACGAGTTTGTCTACCTCGACAAAAGCGGCGTTTACATGCAAATAGTGCGCAAGGGATGCGGCTCTGAAATAGAGGACGGCAAACAGGTGAACGTGCTCTGCCGCTACACGGAGTACAACATCCTCGACGAGGAAATACAGACAACCAACGAATACGACTCGCGCACCTACGACAAGATGGTGGTGACACGCAGCAACGCCACCTACTCGGCGTACTTCGTGAGCGGGATGATGTACGACACATACGGCTCTTCAGTCCCGTCAGGATGGCTCGTGCCATTCAATTATATTAAGGTAGGGCGGCAGAACGAACCAGACGAGGAAATATCAATGGTGAAACTGATTGTGCCGCACTCGCAGGGACACACCTACGCCTCGACGAACGTCTACCCCTGCTACTACGTCATAACCTACCAACGCGAACGATAGATGACACTCATAAAGTCGATCTCCGGCATCAGGGGCACCATCGGAGGCCCGACCGGCGACACGCTCAACCCGCTCGACATCGTTAAATTCACCTCGGCATACGCCACGCTCATCCGACAGAGGTGCGGAGGGAGGCGCGGACGCATCGTGGTGGGGCGCGACGGGCGCATATCGGGGGACATGGTGAGGCACACCGTGTGCGGAACGCTGCTCGGAATGGGGTTCGACGTGACAGACATCGGCCTCGCCACGACACCCACCACGGAACTCGCCGTGAAATGGGCCAAGGCCGACGGCGGGATAATCATCACCGCAAGCCACAACCCCCGCCACTGGAACGCACTGAAACTGCTCAACGCCGAGGGCGAATTTCTCTCTAAGGACGAGGGCAACGAGGTGCTCGCCACGGCCGATGCCTGCGGGTTCTGCTATGCCGACGTGGACAACTTGGGCACATACACGGCCGACGACAGCTTCGCGCAAAGGCACGTGGAAACCGTGGCGGCACTGCCGCTGGTGGACACGGCGGCCATAGGCAAGGCGCACTTCCACGTGTGCGTGGACGCGATAAACAGCGTGGGAGGCATCGTGCTGCCACAGCTGCTGAAGCGGCTCGGCGTGGAATGCACCGTGCTCAACGGCGAACCGACGGGCGACTTCGCACACAATCCCGAACCGCTGGAGAAGAACCTCGGCGAGACGATGGCCGAAGTGGCCAACGGCGGCTACGACCTCGGGATTGTGGTAGACCCGGACGTGGACCGACTGGCATTCATCTGCGAGGACGGAACGATGTTCGGCGAGGAATATACGCTCGTCAGCGTGGCCGACTACGTGCTATCCCGCACCCCGGGCAACACCGTGAGCAACCTCAGTTCGTCACGCGCACTGCGCGACGTGACCGAGCGTCGCGGCGGCTCCTATGCCGCGTCGGCCGTGGGCGAGGTGAACGTGGTGGAGATGATGAAGCGCACCAAGGCCGTGATTGGCGGCGAGGGCAACGGCGGAGTGATCTACCCCGAATGCCACTATGGCCGCGACGCTCTCGTGGGCATAGCCCTGTTCCTCTCGTCGCTTGCACAAAAAGGATGCAAGGCCAGCCAGCTAAGGGCATCGCTGCCCAGCTACTACATGGCGAAGAACCGCCTCGACCTCACTCCCGACACCGACATCGATGCCATGTTCGACAAGGCACGCAAGGCATACGCCAACGAACAGCTAAACGACACGGACGGCCTCAAAATCGACTTCGCCGACAAATGGGTTCACCTGCGCAGCTCCAACACCGAGCCTATAATCCGGATATACAGCGAAGCACGCTCCGCCGAAGAGGCGGAGAACATCGCCAAGGAGGTGATGAACGCGATAATGTGAACGATTAATACACAAAAAGTCAAGGAATGCGACACAAGTTCCTTGACTTTTAACGTCTTTCCAACTTAACGCCCCAAGCCTAAGCCGTTCCCCAAAGACAGGAACGGCTTCTTGTTTCTTGCCACGCAGACCAGCAACAGCCTTGCCGAAAGCGTGGCAAACCTGCGTCTCCGTCCTCACGCCGACGCATTGCCGGCGTGAGGACGGAGGCTGTTTGGGGAGCTGGCATCAGCCAACACGAAGCGCCCGGCGGCCTAATTACTCGCCTGCGGCAAACGTGGCTGACGTTCCTTCTGGCTGCAATAACGCTTGCACTGCTCGCAAATGTTGTAGCCAAGCATGGCCCCGAGGATGAAATCCTTTTCCGGGGACAGCTCGTAGAGCGGGCAATCGACAAGGTGGCGGATGGCCTCGATGCACTCAACCTTGCCAAAGAAGAGATTGACGCTATTCTTCCCGGCGGGCTGCATGAAGAAAGCTATGCCCTGACGGCGCAGGCGACGCACGGCAAAATCCTCATACTTACGGTTCATCGTGTACAGCACCATCTGCCGCACACCCTTCTTGTATTCGTAAACATGGTTGAGAAACACCTTCAGCTCCACGGGATTGATGTTCATTGTTTCCATAAGCGATGTCGGGATTGATTGGGACGGTCGGCCAACGGGGCGGCCTCCGATTGACGATTGCAAAACTAAAGCAAAACCGCCAATGCCGCAATACCTAAAACTTATGAATTGACTGCGGCATGGCGGCTGCCCGACAAAAGCACCAAAGGCAAGCAAGGAATGTGGCAACCGGCATTCCCAACCGAGCGTTGGAGGCCGAAAAAGCACGCTGACTATGCAAAATCGCGTCAAAAACAAGAAAAACCGCATTTCGTTGAAAATTTCCTTGAAAAAGTTTTGTGGAGCGAACAAAAGTCACTACCTTTGCAACCGCAAACAAGAAAAGAGCAAACGACAAAGGTGCGTTAGTTCAGCCTGGTTAGAATGCCTGCCTGTCACGCAGGAGGTCACGGGTTCGAGTCCCGTACGCACCGCAACAAACATTGAGAATCAATGTTCCGCAAAACAAGCACTCGGCCTTACATCCAAAGATGTAAGGCCGAGTGCTTTAAATCCATTACGTAGCAAAAAGAAGACAAGACGCTCTGCTTCAACCCAAATCGGTCGTTAGACTTCAGACCGATTCTGCGGTCATGTCGTGCAGATTGGCTTCCCGTCTCGCCGAAAGCGTAGCGGACTACACCGGGACGAGACAGAATACAAGATGCCAGCAGGAGTGCAGAAGCAGGCGAAGAGTTTGCCGAATGGCTCTTCCCAACGCAATAACGGCCTAATGACAGATTTTGGTTTAATCATCAAAGCCTATGCCAAGCTGGGCATCCGCCATAAATCAAGCATCTTCACGCTTGCGGAGTTTCTATATTTCGGATATTCTTTTATCAATCGAAACGAATCCCCATAATTCTGGATTCCGTCCATTATTCGAGTCTGCCTGTGTTTGTGAACAGGCGGAATTATACCCTAACAAAA
>CAZURD010000114.1:0-6754 GCA_964623445.1 uncultured Prevotella sp.
ACACCACTTCGCCCGGCACGAGCATCTTGTTGCGCCCTATCGTGCTCGAAACGAGTATGTTGTCCACCGCCCCTACGCACAGCAGGTCGTCGGTGTTCATCACCACTGCGTCTTGTGCAATGCCTCTCCACACGTCGAGGTCGCCCGTCTCGCGCCAGTAGGCGTAGGCGAGCGACGACTTCGTGCCGGCTCCGTCGGCGTGCATTATGTTGCAGTATTCAGGGTCGCCGCCCAGAATGTCTGGCAGGATTTTGCAGAAAGCCCGAGGGAACAGCCCTTTGTCGGTGTGCTTGATGGCGTTGTGTACGTCTTCCTTGGCTGCGCTCACGCCTCGCATCATATATCTGTCGTTGGTTTGCATGGGTGTGGTCTGTGGTGTCTTGTTTTGTCGTTTTGTGCCCTTGCGGCTCATTGTTCCTTGCCGTTCCAGAAGTCCCAGCTGGCGAAGGCCTGGAGCAGCAGCATTTCGAGGCCGTTCTTCACGTTTGCTCCGTGTTCCATTCCGCGTTGCATGAAGAGCGTCGTGTCGGGGTTGTAGATGAGGTCGTAGAGAATGTTGTGGCTGTCGAGAGCCTCGTATGGCAGTGCGGGGCACTCCTCGGTGTGTGGATACATCCCGCACGGCGTGCAGTTGACGATGACGTTGTATTCTTTCACCACCTCTGGCGTGATGTCCTCATAGCGTATGGTTTCCGGCCTTTGGTAGCGGCTCACCTGCACTGTTTCCAGCCCAAGGCTTTTCAGGCCGTAGTCCACGGCCTTGGCAGCTCCGCCCGTTCCGAGGATTAGGGCTTTCTTGTGGCAGTTCTCAAGCATTGGCTCTATGCTGCGCGTGAATCCGATTACGTCGGAGTTGAATCCCCGCAGCACGGTCTTGTTGCCCTCGTGCGTCACGCGCACCACGTTCACTGCCCCAATGGCTCGTGCCTCGGGGCTTATGCTGTCGAGGTAGGAGATGATTTTCTGTTTGTAGGGGATGGTGACGTTGAGGCCGCGCAGCTCCGGGTTTGTGCTCAGAACCTCCGGCAGCAGGTCGATGGATTGAATCTCGAAATTCTCGTAGATGGCATCGATGCCCTCGTCGGTGAATTTCTGGTTGAAGTAGCTCTGCGACAGCGAGTGCAGAAGCGGGAAACCTATCAGGCCGTATTTGTCCATTGTCGCTATTGTGTTATTTTGTTGCGAGGTACATCGTGCAGATGCCCCCAGTCAGTCGTTTGAACGTGGCTGAGGAAAATCCGCATCCGCGCAGTATCTCCGTCATGGCCTCGCCTTGCGGGAACGCCTCTATGGTGGCGGTGAGGTAAGCGTAGGCTTTGCCGTCGCCCGACACCATCCTGCCGTACATCGGCAGCACGGTGTGGGAGTAGACGTGGAAGAGTTGTTTCATGGGGAATGCCACGGGCGTGGTCAGTTCCACCATGCTGAGGTGGCCGCCGGTGCGCAGCACGCGGCATATCTCCCGCAGTCCGCGCTCAAGGTCGGCAAAGTTGCGTATGCCGAATGCCGTCGTGGCCGCATCGAATGATGCGTCGGCGAACGGCAGTGCCATGCAGTCGGCCTTTTGGAATGTCACGGCGCAGCCCAGCTCCTCGGCCTCGGCTTTGGTGCGGGCTATGGCCATCATGCCCTCGCTGATGTCCACTCCTACGAGGCGCGTGGGCTTCAGTGCTTTGGCCGCAAGCAGCGCGAAGTCGCCGGTGCCCGTGGCCACGTCGAGGATGTCGCGTGGGGCGAACGGCCTCAGCTGTGCTATGGCCTTCTGTCTCCACCGGCGGTCGATGTCCCATGACAGGCGGTGATTGAGCTTGTCGTAGGTGGGGGCAATCTGGTCGAACATGGCCTCCACCTGCGATGCCTTGTCGCCTTGCTCTCCGTATGGCTTTATGCGCTCTTGGTCGTACATGGCACGGTTGTGTGGGGCGGTGTGCCGCCGGCCTCGCGTGAGGCCGGCGGGCGTTCACCTGTTTTTGAGGTATTGTGTCACGTTGCGCTCGATGCGGGCGGCGATGTCGCCCTCCTCGGCGGCTTTGTTGAAGTGTTCGCCGGTGATGCGCTCGTAAAGCTCGATGTAGCGTTCGCTCACGCTCTCCGCATACTCGTCGGTTATCTCGGGCATCTGCTGTCCCGGTTCGTTCATGAAGCCGCGTTCGATGAGCCATTGGCGCACGAACTCTTTCGAGAGTTGCTTCTGAGGCTCGCCGTTGGCGAGCTTCTCCTCGTAGCCTTGTGCGTAGAAGTAGCGGCTGGAGTCGGGCGTGTGGATTTCGTCGATGAGATAGATTTGGCCGTCGCGCTTGCCAAACTCATATTTTGTGTCTGCGAGAATGAGGCCGCGACGACTGGCAATCTCCTGCCCCCTGTGGAAGAGGCGGCGTGTGTAGTCTTCCACCTGCGCATAGTCTTTCGCGGTCATCAGTCCGCTGTCGATGATCTCTTCCTTTGATATGTTCATGTCGTGCCCTTCCTCCGCCTTGGTGGTGGGAGTGATGATTGGCTTGGGGAAGCATTGGTTCTCCTTCATGCCGTCGGGCAGTTTCACGCCGCACAGCTCGCGGTTGCCGCGCTGGTATTCGCGCCACGCCGAGCCAGTGAGTGTGGCGCGGATAATCATTTCCACGCGGAAGCCCTCACACTTCAGTCCCACGGTCACCATCGGGTCGGGCGTGGCGAGCTTCCAGTTGGGGCAGATGTCGGCCGTCGCGTCGAGCTGGCGTGCGGCTATTTGGTTGAGCACTTGTCCCTTGAACGGTATGCCCTTGGGCAGCACCACGTCGAATGCGGATATTCTGTCCGTGGCCACCATCACGAGCACGTCGCCGTCGATGTCGTACACGTCGCGCACCTTGCCATGATATACGCCCTTTTGCCCTTCAAATTTGAAGTCAGTGGATGTCAATGCCTTCATTGTTTGTGTATTTATGTGTTTTGGTTTCCTTGTCGTATGCTTCGTAGGCGTTCACTATGCGTGTGACGAGCTTGTGCCTCACGATGTCGCCCTTGTCGAGTCTCACCACCCCTATGCCCTCTACGCCTTCGAGTATGCCGAGGGCTTCCGACAGTCCGCTGGGCTGTTGGCGCGGCAGATCCACCTGCGTCATGTCGCCGGTGATGATCATCTTCGTGTTCCATCCCATGCGGGTGAGGAACATCCGTATCTGTGCGGGCGTGGTGTTTTGCGCCTCGTCGAGAATCACCACAGCGTCGCTCAGCGTGCGTCCGCGCATGAATGCCAGCGGGGCAATCTGTATGGTGCGCCGTTCCATCAGCTTTTGCAGCCTTGCTGCGGGCATCATGTCTTCCAGTGCGTCGTAGAGCGGTTGCAGGTAGGGGTCAATCTTGTCTTTCATGTCGCCGGGCAGGAATCCCAGTTTCTCGCCGGCCTCCACGGCGGGGCGGCTCAGCACGATCTTCTTTATCGCCTTTTCTTTCAGTGCCTTCACGGCGAGGGCTATGCTAAGGTAGGTCTTTCCCGTGCCGGCAGGGCCCACGGCGAACACCATGTCGTGCTTCATGTAAGCGTCAACGAGCCGTTGCTGGTTCTCGCTGCGTGCCTTCACGGGACGCCCGCTTACTGTGTAGACCACAACGCCGTCGGGAATCTCGTCCTTGGTCTTGCGTCCGTTGGCTATGTCCACGATGTCGTCGGGGCGGAGCGTGTTGAATTTGAGGATGTGTTGCCGCAGCGACTCGAAGCAGTCTTCAAACGCAGCCATTTGCTCTTCGTCGCCGAGCACGCGCAATACGTCGCCCCTTGCCACGATGCGCAACTTGGGATACAGGGCCTTTACAATCTGCAAGTGGGCGTTGTTTACGCCATAGAACACCACGGGGTCGATGTCCTCCAGTATGAGATGCTTCTCAATCAATTTTCACGTGTGGTTTATTCTAATGTGCAAAATTACGCATTCTTTTCCAAAACTGACACTTTTAGTGGCGTTTAATTGCGTTGCCGCTTCCTCCTCGGGCTTGTTGGGGAGGTGGCGGGGTTGCACTTCCAACTTGGCGGTAGCGGCATGGAATCGCCAACTGGATTGGCGGAGACGGGACTTTTGCCCCATTCCCGCCTTGTGCCCGCATTTCTATTCAGCCTTGAATGTGCCTCCCGACACGTCGAAGAACCTCTCGAAAAAGGCTTTCAGCTTGGCAATGACACTTTTCTTTTTCTTTCCCCTGTCGTTCTCCTTGCTCTTTGAGAACAGCGGTATGGGTGGCAGAATGCGGGTGATGGCTGTGCCGGTCTCCTCTATCTCGCCATTGCGGAACGACTGCGAGACAAATTCGTAGGTCTCTTTCGGCTTCAGGTTTTCCTCGCTGATTATCTTGTCCAGCTGCTCCTTTTGCTGTTGTTTGACGAACTGTTGCCAGTCGTCGTTCACGTCTTTCTCTGGCGTGAGCTGGTCGATGAAGTCCTCAATCAGGTCTTTCTTGTTGCGCAGGTCGGGGCTTGAATTGATGGCTTTCTGTATCGACAGCCTTATTTCCTTGTCCTTTGTGTGGTCGCCGTGCATCTGCGCAATAAGGTAGAGGATGTAGTCGATGTTTATCTCCACCTGCTTGATGAGTTCCATTTCAAATACAATGTCGTCGTTCACGTTCACGATGTCGCCCTCTTTCTGCTTGCGGTACTTCTCGTAAAGGTCGATGTAGAGGCTGTGGTAGTCCTGCACGTCGCGCAGCGACAGTATTTCCATTCCTGCGAACTGGTCGAAAGTGGCAAGCAGGTTGGTGGCTTTGAGGATAGAGCCGTACAGGCGGATGAACCTCTTTTCCGCGTCTTCGCCTGTGATGCGCTGCCCGATCGGGTAATCCTCCAGCAGCTTTTCCACCAAGTCCTTGTAGCCGGGGTTTGCCTTGCCCTTGTCGTCTTTGTAGCCGTAGTAATATTCGTCGAATGTTTTCAGCAGCACGATGCCTCCGGCTTCCTTGTCGCCGAATAGGGCGATGCTTTCGTTGGTGGCTTGCTCCAGATTGCGGAAGCATACTATGTTGCCGAATGTCTTTATTGAATTGAGTATGCGGTTGGTGCGTGAGTAGGCTTGCAGCAGGCCGTGCATCCGCAGGTTCTTGTCCACCCAAAGGGTGTTCAGCGTGGTGGCGTCAAATCCCGTCAGGAACATGTTCACCACGATGAGCAGGTCTATTTCCCTGTTCTTCATCCGCAGCGACACGTCCTTGTAATAGTTCTGGAAGCGGTCGGCACTCGTGTCGTAGTTGGTCTTGAACATGGCGTTATAGTCCTCTATGGCCGATTCGAGGAAGTCGCGCGAACTCTTGTCCAGTCCGTCGGTGGTCTCCGAATTTTCGTCGTCGGGCATCCCTGTGCCGTCGTCGGCTTCGTTTGCCCCATAGCTGAATATGGTTGCCACGCGCAGCCTCTTGTCGGGCGGCAGTTGCGCCATTTGCCGCTTGAACTCTAAATAGTACAGTTTGGCGGTGTCGATGGACGACACGGCGAAGATGGAGTTGAAGCCTGTCATCCGCGTCTTTTGCTTCTTCTCCTCCGCAGCTTCCCGGTTCTTTGCCGAGGCCATTTCAGCGATGTTCACCAGTTTGCTGAACGTGAACGAACGGCCGTTGCGTTTGGTCTTCTGGTCGAAGTGTTCCAGAATGTAGCTCACTATGCGGCTGATGCGCTCCGGGGCGGCCAGCGCACGTTCGCGGTCGATGTTGCGCACTTGCTCGTCCTTGATGTTCTCCTGCTCGCGCATGGTGCTGATGTAATCTACGCGGAACGGCAGCACGTTGTCGTCGGCAATGGCATCCACTATGGTGTAGATGTGCAACTGCTTGCCGAAGGCCTGTTCCGTGGTCTTTAGGTTGAACTTGCCGTCCGTCCCTGCATTGACGGAGAATATCGGTGTGCCCGTGAATCCGAACAGGTGGTAACGCTTGAACTTCCTGACGATGGCCGTGTGCATGTCGCCGAACTGGCTGCGGTGGCACTCGTCGAAGATGAACACGATGTGTTTGCCGTAGACTTCGTGCGTGCGGTTCTTGCCGATGAACACCGACAGCTTCTGTATGGTGGTGATGATGATGCGTGCCTGCGGGTCTTCAAGCTGCCGTTTCAAGACGGCGGTGCTGGTGTTGCTGTTGGCCGCCCCTTTCTCGAAGCGGTCGTATTCCTTCATGGTCTGGTAGTCCAGGTCTTTGCGGTCTACCACGAACAGCACCTTGTCCACGTCCTCCATGCGGCTGGCCAGCCGTGCCGTCTTGAACGACGTGAGCGTCTTGCCGCTGCCTGTGGTGTGCCACACGTATCCGCCGCCCTCTATCGTGCCATACTTCCTGTAATAGGTGGAGATGCGAATCTGTTGCAGTATGCTTTCCGTGGCGGCTATCTGGTAGGGACGCATCACGAGCAGGAGCTTTTCCGATGTCAACACGCAATACTTCGTCAGGATGTTGAGCAGCGTGTGCTTGGCAAAGAACGTGTCGGTGAAGTCCACCAAGTCGGTGATTACCTTGTTGTCCCTTGATGCCCAGAAGCTCGTGAACTCAAAGCTGTTGCTGGTTTGCTGCTTTCCCTGTTTGCGATTGCGTTTGATTGCCTCGGCTATGTGCGAGGCGCGGGTGGTGTTGCTGTAATACTTTGTCTGCGTTCCGTTGCTGATCACGAACAACTGCACGTACTCAAACAGTCCGCTGCCCGCCCAGAAGCTTTCGCGGTTGTAGCGGTTGATTTGGTTGAACGCCTCCTTGATGTCCACGCCCCGGCGTTTCAGCTCCACGTGTACGAGCGGCAGGCCGT
>CAZURD010000115.1:0-6567 GCA_964623445.1 uncultured Prevotella sp.
TTTCCCGATGCCGATGGAGGCTTTCTCAAAAATATTTCGTAACGTTGCAGTTGCGGGTTGGCTCTGCCGTTGAACTCGATTCGATTGAGCGCAATTCAGAAAAGGCAACGACGATAGCTCTCGGTCGGACTTCCACGGCGGATTCCAACCAAGTTGTTTGAATACAGACGAATTTAATGTGCGATGAATATGAGGGGACTAAAGCAGATTTGTTCAAATGCCTTAGGCCAGTGTGTGAGTGGCGTTGCGGCCAAGTTGCGGGGCGGCATCACGCTCTATCGCTGTTTGTTCTTGGCCTATGCCGTTTGGATGGGCTTTGGTGTGTTTCCCTTGGTTTGCTATGAGGGCGACAGTCTGCATATCATCATGGGGTGCGCGATGATGCACAATGGCGGCGTGGAGTTCCCGCCGAAATATTCTTACGCATACGATATGCAGCCGCTTGTCACATACGCCGTCTTGCTGTTCAGGTCGCTGTTCAGCTTCCTCACTTGCGAGCAGTCCTATTGCCTGCTTTCCGCCGGTGCGTCGCTGTTGTTTGCGGCGGGCAGCATACACCTTGCAAGCAGGCTGACGGGCATCGCCAAGCCTGCACTCCTGCTTTGCTTGTTCCTCGTGCCGGAGGCGTATGCTTGCGGGATGTACCCCAATTCGAGCGTGCTTGCAGGCTGTTTGTTCGTGTGGGGATGTTGTTTCTTGGTTGATAAGCGGAGCTTTGTGTGGCCGGCTATCTTGCTGTCCGTTGCCCCATTGTTCAGAATCGACGTTCTTGTGGTTTATCCCGTGGTGCTTCCCTTACTGCTTTGGCGTGGCGATTCGTTGCGCCGCAGTGTCGCCCTGTCGGCTTCCTTTGCCCTCGTCACGTTGTCCGTCGTCGCCGTCGGTTGCTTCCTGCTTGGCGCGAATCCGTTGGGGCAGACCCTCGGCGACTATCAAGGCATGGTGGAAGACAGGCATTTTGCGCGTTTCGTGGCGCAGGCCGTCTATTCGTTTTATACCGTAGTGAACGTCATCCTGCTTCCGCTTGGCCTTGCGGTGCTGCTCCGGCGGCGCGATTTGCGCCTCTTGTCGGTGGCATTGCTGCCCATCATCCTGCTGCACTTCCTCTTCCGCTATTCCGGTTGTGCCACGAAGCATTACCTCTATCTCATTCCGTTCGTCATCGTGCTGTCGTCGGTTGGAGTCCGTGCGTTGTGGCGGCGTGCCAGCCGCAGTGTCGCGTTGCGTGTGGCTCTGCCCGCATTGCTCCTCGCCTATCTCCTCGTCTCCGTGCGTTTCCCGTTCCGCAACACCCCCGCCGCCAACGTTGCGGGCAGCGTGGCGTTGCTCGGCCCGCGCATACCACTATTCACCGAGACGCACACGCCCCTTCACCTCACCGTCGGAATCGGTGCGGGGCAGTTGATTTCCACTTTCGATGAAATGATGTTGCTTACGGGAAACGCCTTCTATCCGTTCTTCATCAGCGACTACAAGCGTATGCTCGACAGTTCACGCCGCTGCGTCTACGGCCGCCTGCACGGCCTTTCGGGCATCACGCTCGTCTGTTTCGGCTGGGAATCGTCGGCATTCTACCCCCTGCCGTGGATAGAACGCGGCTTTGGCTATGAGATATTGGACAAGGACAAGTTTACCGTGCGGGTGCAAGCTGGCGGCGACAGCCTCACGTTTGTGAGGCGCGACATGGACGACGGCATTGATGCCGCTGTGTCGTCACTGCGCAATGCCGCCTCGCGCGGTGAGGCATACGCCGTGGCAGAGTTCACAAATCCCTACTTCCTCGATGCCTTTGCCGACAGCGGCCTTGTGGTCAAGGAAGCGGAGCGGCTCTACCGCGTGTCGCGCTGATGCCGCTTTGTCTCCTCAATACGTCTCGTAGCTGCCCTCGTCAAAGTCGGAACTGTCGTCCTGCTGCCGCTGTTTCTTCTTGCCGGTCATGTTGCCAAAGTTCCATGTCAGGCTGAACATCACTTTCGTGTTCCTCCAGTTGGTCTGCCAGCGGTCGAAAGTGTCGCTGTAAGTGTGCGTCTTGCGCTTGCGTTCAAACACGTCGCGCCACGTCACGGAGAGAGCCAATGCCCTGTTGAGGAACGTCTTTCGCAGTCCGAGGTCGAGGCGTGCGTTGGGCGAGCGGTATCCCTGGGTCACGAGCTGCTTCGAGTTGAACCTGCCCGTGGCTTGGAAAGAGATGTCCATCGGCAGCAGCACGGAAGCCAGCACCCTTGCGTCCCACGAAAAGTTCTCTTCGGCATCGCCCGTCACGGTCTGCCCGTCGATGGTATAGCTGAACGCATCTATTTTCGAGTAGTAGGCGTTGACGGTCGTCGTGAGGTCAAGCCGGCTGAAGAGATGGTTCTTCACGATGAACTCCACGCCCGCGCTTTGGCTCTTGGCCACGTTCCTGTTCGTGGAATATATCGTGTCGTTGAGGTTGTATGTCACACGTTCTATCACGTCGGTCGTGGGGCGATAGTATGCGCTTACGCTCAGCGTGTGGTTGTCCCACTGCTTGAGGAAGTTCAGCGAGAACGAGTTTGTGTATTCCGGGGTCAGCTCTGGGTTTCCGTATGAAATCATCGAAGCGTCGCTCGTGTTCCTGAAGCTGTTGAGCTGTCCGCCCCACGGCCTTCTCAGTCGCCTTGTGTAGTTCAGTTGCAGTTGTGCCGTTTCCGAGAAATGATAGCTCAGGAAGAGGCTGGGGAACAGCTGGAAGTAGTCCTTTTCAAATGGTGCGTCGCGCAGTGCGGCGTTGTGTTCCTGGTCGTAGTCGTAGCTTTCAGTGTGTACTTTCCAGTATTCGCCTCGCAGTCCGGCCATCACGCCGACGGGTCCGAAATTCGTTGTCACCGTGGCGTATAGCGCGTGAACGTCGAGGTCGTAGATGAAGCGGTTGAAGTAAGTCTTGTCCTCCGTCATGTTAGTGCCGTTCCACGATGTCTCGTCAACCCACGACTCCTGCGGCGAGTTCTCGTGCGAGAACCGTCCGTCGTAGCCCGCCTCTATCTTCAGGTTGTCGTTCAGCTGGTTCTCATAGTCGAGCGTCACCTCCCACGTGCGGTTGTTCGTGATGTTCGGCCGGTATTGGTACGAATACTCCGTGGCATCGCCGGTCTGTAGGTACGTCGTGGAGTCCCGGTACACGTTGTCCTGGTCGTTCTTCCACTTGCTGAACATCGCCGTGAAGTCCAGCTTGTGCTTCTCCGCGAAAGTGTGCGTGTAGGCCAGTTCGCCGTGGAACATCCTCGAGTCTCCCGTGCTCGATGTCAGTCGGTTCATCACGCGCGTGTCGCTTTCCGCCCCAACGGTGCCATAGTGGTAGGGCGTTAGGCTCGAGTTGTCGCGGCTGCCAATCATGCCCATGCCCGTGAACGACAGATCGTCTTTCTCCGTGGCGTGCCACGTCAGTCCCCCGCGCAAGAACACGTTGTTTCCCTCGTTGTCAGTCTCCGTGTCGTAGTTCTGGTATTGGTTGCTTTGCGTGTACGTCTGCCGGCTCGTGGTCTCGCTCGTGTTGTTCCGCTTGCGGTATCCGATGTTGGCGAATGCGTCGAACGTGCCGCTGGAGTAGTTGATGCTTCCTCCCGTGTTCCATCCTCCGCCGGTGTCCACTCCGGCCCTCACCGAGCCGTAGTATCCCGCCTTGCGGTCTTTCTTCAGCACGATGTTTATTATTCCGGCCGACCCTTCGGGACTGTATTTCGCCCCGGGGTTGTCTATCACCTCCACGCGCTCGATGCTCTCGGCCGGAATCTGTTCGAGTATTTCGGCGCGGTTGTCGGTAGTCAGTCCGCTCGACTTGCCGTTTATCCACACCTCCACGCTCGTGTTGCCCCGCAGCGATATTTCGCCGTCGGTGCTGATTTCTATCGACGGGATGTTCTCCAGCAGTTCACTGGCCGACGCTCCTGCCGCCGCCAGCACCTCGTCGGCAGAGAACGTCTTCCGGTCCACTTCGAGTTTCATCTGCGAGCGTTGCCCCGTCACCTCCACCTCGCTAATCACGTTGCTGTTCTCGGCGAGGCGCATTGTGGGCAGCGAAGCCGCAGGCGTTTTGGCCGAAAGCTCCACCGTATGCGTGCTGGGTCTGTAGCCCACGTAGCTTGCCTCCACGCTGTACGTGCCGTATGGCAGTCCGCTGAGCGTGAAGCTACCGCCGTTGTCGGTGAGGCCGCCTTTCACCATGCTCCCCGTTTGTGGGTTTGTCACTTTCACGTTGGCAAACTGCAAGGCTTCCCCCGTGTTCCTGTCTACAACCTTTCCCTTTATTGTTCCCTGTGCCGCAGCCGACAGGGCAGATGCGGCTATGATACAAATGGCTACGATTCTTTCCATGACAATCATAAGACGCACATTGTGCCGCGATGTTTATATGCAAGTCGGCGTTTTTAGTGTAGTTTAACAAGAGTGTGTTATTTGTATAAAATGACAGGGGGCTGCGGCCAAGTTGGAAATGCGCAACTTCACCCTTCCGACTTGGCCGCAGCCCTCATTGCATTGCAACGGATGCCTCGTTGCACCGCAATTAATGCCTCGTTGGAGGCCAATTAATGCCTTATTGCAGGCCAATAAGACAGCTTTTGCAAACCGTTGCATATCTGCACGTTACGCAACGCATCAGCCATTCTCGCACAAAACGAAGCCGCGCAACGTGGATTCATCCCGCCAACGGGTAAGCACACGCCGGCCATAAACGCAAAAAGCGTGCAGCTCTGGTGAGCCGCACGCTTTTTGCTTGCGATTATATAAGAAGCTGTTTATTGGAATCTACTCTGGCTTTGAGACATCATTTATTGTACCTTATTTGTCAATCACGCAATGAATCCTGACCTTTACGCAACGGTTCAGCTTGGCATTCAGACCCTGCGTGCTCTTGTCATTGACGGTTGCGATTGGGTCTGTCAAGGCGTTGATTGAGAAGTCGCTGGCAGAAAGATTCTTGAACGCGCCGCTTTCCTTCAGCCATGTTATGACCGTATATGCGCGGTTGTAGGCCAACGTCTTGTTGCGTTCCAAGCCAACGCGCTCGGCATTCTCACCCACATAGTTGTCTTGGCTGGTGGCAAGTCCCTCAGCCTGCACGTAGAGGATGCGTCCGTCCCTCAATATCCTTTCCAGTTCCTTTACGGTTGAGTCGTTCGCGGCTTGCGCCACATATCCGCCATTGCCCTCGATGGCAGCGTAAATGTCCGCAAAACTAAACAAAGTCGTTTCGGCACCGACCTTGATGTTTTCTTTCACTATGTCCAGACCTTGGTGGGCATTCAATCCGTAGGAATTGCTTTCGCGATAGTTCTCATTGCGGAGCAGACTTTGCGTTGAGGTCTCTTTGTCCACACGATAATACCAAGTCATGCCGCCTTTGTAAATCGGCGCATAGTAGTATCCCATTTCCTTCGCGAAATCACGCATGTTGCTTGCGTCCATGCTCAGCGAAATCGGGGACTCGGACATTTCATATCCGCGAGGCACACTTGCGGTTTCGCACTGGTTGGCTTTTTCCGTCGGTATGTCCACCGTGGCCAATGAAGCCAACGAACCGCCTGAAGCCAGACGCTTGTCAACGGCATCCCCGTCCTTGAATCCTTTCTGCGTGAAGATGCCGGAAGCAAGATAGTCGATGGCATTCACCGGAGCACCCGACACGATAGGAGCGTCGTCACGCCCTGAATAGTTGTTCGGGAAGAACACATAAAATTCCAAAGTTTTGTATTCAGGACACTCTTGCACCGGCATATACGTATGATTGATGTACACAGGGGTTTCGCATGGAACGCACCTGTCCCAATGACGCTTTTTGAAGTAGTATGTGAAGCCGACGTTCAGTCCAATATTGGCATCCACCCAAACGCTGTTGGGATTGTCGCTTTTCAGAACGATTCCGTCGAAGTTGGTCTGGGCAAATATTGCACGGAGTTTCACATCCAGGGAAAAGCTCTTTATCTTGTTGAAGAAACGGCTATACTGCAACTCAACGTGTCCGCCCCACTCATTGCGTTGGGCGGTTATGTCCCGATGGTGTGCCATGCCGACACCAATGGAAGCAATGAACTGATTCATCAGCTTGTCGGATACTTTTCCCTCGTAACCCCAGATGAGACGCGACAAGTTGAACATTGCGCCTGCGTTCAATATCCACCATCTGTTTTTGGACTTCCAATAGGTCGTGCCGTCATCGGTGGTCAGGGGGTCGCCATAGGTGAAATAGGTCTCTTCCTCACTGTATCCTCTGGAGTCACCCATGCCGAATTGAAACTTGACACCAAGCCCCGGGGTGAACCATTTACCGATACCGACAAAGAAATCGGGCGACAACTTTCCCGCGAAGTTCCCAATTGTGGAGTAATCTCCGTGGAAAGAGTGAATACCTACATCCCCGGAGACAAACCAGTTGTCAAAAAAATAGTTTGTAACAACGCGATGCCTTGCATCCGTCGGCTGTGCCTGCGTGAGGCCATCGCCCGTTTCGCATATCAAGGTGTCGCTCTTGATTAATACCTGTTCCTGTGCGTGAATAGTGCCAAAGAGACTACTCAGAAGCATCACGAAGAAAAATACACGTTTGTTCAT
>CAZURD010000116.1:0-6518 GCA_964623445.1 uncultured Prevotella sp.
CTATGGTCTTCAGGCCGATGCCGCCGATGGTAGACACCTCCGTGCCGAAGTATGTGCGCAGGAGGCTTTCCGACAGGCCGATGCTCTCGAATATCTTGGCCCCGCGATAGGAGCGTATGGTGCTTATGCCCATCTTCGCCATTATCTTGAACAGCCCTTTCTTCACGGCCTCTATGTAGTTCTTCTCGGCCGTCTCGTAGTTCTCCTGAATCTTGTGGCGGCGCACGAGGTCGTCGAGTATGGCAAAGGTCATGTATGGACAGAGTGCCGATGCGCCGTAGCCGAGCAGCAGCGCGGCGTGCATCGTCTCGCGAATCTCACCGCTCTCGATGATAAGTGCCGTCTGCACGCGCTTGCCCACGGAGATGAGGTAGTGGTGTACGGCACTGACGGCGAGCAGGCTCGGTATGGCGGCGTGGGTCTCGTCAACGGCGCGGTCGGACAGTATGATGTAGTTGTAGCCCTCGTCCACGCTGCGTTCCGCCTGCTTGCACAGGCTGTCGAGGGCGTTGCGCAAGCCTTCCTCGCCGCGCGCGCACTCAAAGAGGATGGGCAGCTTCACGGTGTTGAAGCCTTTGTAGCGGATGTTGCAGAGTATGTCGAGCTGCGTGTTGTTCAGTATGGGATGCGGCAGGCGCACCATCTTGCAGTTGGTCTCGTCGGGCTGGAGTATGCCCGTGCCCACGCGGCCGATGTATTCGGTTAGCGACATGACGAGGCTCTCGCGTATTGAGTCGATGGCGGGGTTCGTCACCTGCGCGAATTGCTGGCGGAAGTAGTTGAAGAACGTCTGCGGCCGCTCGCTGAGCACGGCCAGCGGTGTGTCGTTGCCCATGGCGGCTGTCGGCTCCTGGCCGCTTATGGCCATAGGCACGATGGTTCCGTCGACATCCTCCTCGCCGTAGCCGAACATCAGTTCGCGGCGCACGAGGTCGGGCAGGCTGTTGTCAACCTTGCGCCCGCTCTTGAGTTTCTCGAGCTGTATGCGGTTGGTGGAGAGCCATTGGCGGTAGGGATGGGCGGCGGCGAGGCGTTCCTTGATTTCGCCGTCGTAGTAGATGCGCCCCTCCTGCGTGTCGATGAGCAGGATTTTGCCCGGCTGCAAGCGTCCCTTCTCTGCTATCTCGGTGGGGTCGAAGTCCATTACGCCCACCTCCGAGGCCACCACCATCATGTCGTTCTTCGTTATCGTATAGCGGGCGGGGCGCAGTCCGTTGCGGTCGAGCATACCGCCGGCGTAGCGTCCGTCGCTGAAGAGCAGCGCAGCGGGGCCGTCCCACGGCTCCATCAGTATGGAGTGATACTCATAGAACGCTTTCAGATCCTCCGAAATGGGATTCTTGTCGTTGAAGCTCTCGGGCACCATGATGGACATGGCGTGGGGCAGCGACAGTCCGCTCATCACGAAAAACTCGAACACATTGTCGAGGCTCGCGGAGTCGCTCATGCCTGGCTGCACGATTGGCGATATGTCGCGGATGTCGCCTATGGCCTCGGAACTAAGCACGCTCTCCCTTGCCTGCATCCATCCACGGTTGCCGCGAATGGTGTTTATCTCGCCGTTGTGGCACAACAGGCGGAAAGGCTGCGCCAGGCTCCACGTTGGGAACGTGTTGGTGGAGAAGCGCGAGTGTACCAGTGCCAGCCCGCTGGTGAAGTAGTTGTTGGTCAGGTCGGGGAAATACATCCTCAGCTGGAGGCTCGACAACATGCCCTTGTAGACGATGTTCTTGCTCGACAGCGAGCAGACGTAGAAATCCTTGTCGGTCACGCGACGCTCGATGCGCTTGCGTATCACGTAGAGCGTGCGCTCAAATGTAGGCACGCGGTCGTCCGTCACGCCCGTGACGAACAACTGCTTGATGGCCGGCTCGGCCTCCAAGGCCACCTCACCGAGGCAGTCGGGGCACGTGGGCACTGTGCGGAGGTGCATCAGCGAGAGACCCTCGCGCTCAATCTCCTCTATCATCACGGAGAGTATTGCGGCCTGCCGCTGCTCGTCCTTGGGCAGGAAAACAAGCCCCGTGCCGTATTTCCCCTTTTCGGGAACGGGTATTCCTTGCAGCAGAATGAACTCGTGGGGAATCTGCAACATTATGCCGGCACCGTCGCCCGTCTTGTTGTCTGCGCCCTCGGCACCCCTGTGGCGCATGTTTTCAAGCACCTTCAGGGCGTTGTCCACAAGCTCGTGGCTCTTGTTTCCGTGGATGTTGACCACCATGCCAACACCGCAGGCATCGTGCTCGTATGCGGCATCATACAATCTTTTTGCCATATTTGGTTGCGTTAGTTTGCTCTTTTAGATGATTTTATTTGCATTTTGGCTACAAAAATACGAATTTACTTTCAAAATGGCAACGTAACAAATACCCTTTAACATTGAAAACAGGCTTAAAATTCAATTTAAAAGCATATTTAACTATTTTCGTTATAATTCCGTCTGGTTACACACGGAAATATGCACGGATTGCAACTAACGTATGTTAACGGCACGATTCTCCCCGAGGCAAACTGAGATGACGGGGAACTTGGACTGAAACCATTGGCTGCCGATGTGCAATCGGGGGCAGAAAAGCCTGCGGCTGGCTTTGCCACAGCCTTGCGCCGTGGCTTCCGTCAGCCCGCGATGCGTGCCCGCGCCTGCTCCATTATGGCCACAAGCTCATCGGCTGTCTCTGCCCGCAGCATGGCTATGCGCATCTGCCTGAAGTCGGGTATGCCCTTGAAGAGAGGCGTGGCGGCGAGGTGTCGGCGCGTGTGGAGTATGCCACGGTACTCTCCGATGCGCTCCACGTTGATGCGGAGCTGTTCCAGAAGCACGGCCAGCATCTCGTCGGCGGTGAGCGGACAGACGGCCTCCGCTCCCCCGTCGAGCCTCTGGCGCATCTCGCGGAATATCCACGGGCGACCGAACGTGGCGCGTCCCACCATCACTGCGTCCACGCCCGTGCGCTCAAAAGCCTGCGCAGCGTCTTCGGCAGAGCAGATGTCGCCGTTGCCTATTATGGGGATGGAGATTCGCGGGTTGACCTTCACGGCGGCGATGGGGCTCCAGTCGGCCTCGCCCGTGTACATCTGTGAGCGCGTGCGGCCATGTATGGTGAGGGCGGCGATGCCGCAGTCTTGCAGCCGCTCGGCCAAATCCTCTATCACGATGTGCTCCGCGTCCCAGCCAAGGCGCGTCTTCACCGTCACGGGCAGGCTGACAGCCTCCACCACCCTGCGCGTGATTTCGAGCATGAGCGGCAGGTTTTGCAACATGCCCGCACCCGCGCCCTTACCCGCCACTTTCTTCACGGGGCAGCCAAAGTTGAGGTCTATCAGGTCGGGCTTTGCCTGCTCCACTATCCGTGCGGCCTCCACCATGGCCTCGGCGTCGCGCCCGTAGATCTGGATGCCCACAGGCCGCTCGTCGTCGCTGATAGTCAACTTGGCCGTGGTGGCCTTTACTGAGCGCACCAAGGCTTCCGCGCTGACGAACTCGGTGTAGACCATTGATGCGCCGAAGCGTTTGCACAGCTTGCGGAAACCGATGTCGGTTACGTCCTCCATGGGCGCAAGCATCACGGGGCGTTGGCCGAGTTCCATGTTCGCTATCTTCATTTTCTTGTGTTTTGCTTTGTCTTTTGTCGCGTTGTGTGCCCGTTGCTCTTCCTCTGCCTTTATATAATAAGGTGATAAGTGCCGCCTGCGAGCGGTCGGAGCAGCCCTTTCATCTCCATCTGGAAGAGCAGCGACACCATCCGTCCGGGCTTTATGTTGGTCTTGGTGGCTATGGTGTCGGCGTGCAGGTCGTTTGTGGCGCGAAGCAAATCGGCCACGGCCTGCTCCTCGTCGGAAAGCTCGGTGAAGAGCGACGGCTCTATGCCCTGCCTGCGTGCGCGTTTAGCTTCCTCCTCCGTAACCCACCCCATTGCGTCGGCGAGATCCTCGGCAGAGGTTATCAGCGATGCTGCGCAGATGCGTATGAGGTTGTTGCACCCCTCGGAACACGGCGCGCCTACCGCCCCGGGGAATGCGAACACGTCGCGGTTGTAGCTCTGCGCTATCGAAGCCGTGATGAGTGCGCCGCCTTTCGAGGCCGACTCCACCACCACCGTGGCATCGGCCATTCCCGCCACAATCCTGTTGCGGCGCACGAAATTGGCCTTGTCGGCGTTCGTCCCGGACATGAACTCCGTGACAAGTCCGCCCCGGGTGAGCATATCTCGCGCCGTGTTGCGGTGTGCCGTGGGGTAGATGCGGTCGAGTCCGTGGGCCAGCACGGCCACGGTGGGCAGGCCTTCGTCGAGCGAACGCCGGTGGGCTGCAATGTCGATGCCGTAGGCCAGGCCGCTCACCACGAGCGTCTCCGGGCACAGGCGGCGCAGCCCGGCAATGAGGTTGTGTACGAGGTCAAGCCCGTAGGGGGTGCAGTGGCGCGTCCCGACGACGTTGATCACGTGCCCTGCGTTGAGGTTTGCCGTGCCCCGGTAGTAGACCACGAGCGGCGCGTCGGGGCAGGATGCCAGCCGCTGGGGATAGTCTTCGTCGGCAATGGTGAGCGCGCGGATGGCGTGTTGCCCGGCAAATGCCATCTCGGCCTCGGCGCGCCGCAGCGGCTCGTCCCACTGGCGGAGAGCCGACAGCAGTCGCGGCGTACACCCCGGCACGATGTCGGCGATGTCTTCGCGGTGCTCATACACGGCGGTGGCACTGCCCAACGTGCGGTAGAGCGTCAGTGCCTGCGCCGCGTTGAAGCCGCTCATGCGCGTCAGGGCCATGGCGTAGAGCGTCTCTTGCTCACTCATGGCTCGATGTACTTGGCAAAGGCGCGGTCGTATTCAGGACTTTCGGCGAGCCGCCCATTCACGAGACACACCACCTCGGTATCGGCGTGGAAGCACAACCGCTCATCGGAGGCGCGGTAAATGTCGTGGATGAAGATGTAGCGCACGCCCTCCTTGCGCAGCGACAGGCGCGAGATGAACTCGTCGTCGCAGCGCAGTGGAACTTTGTATCGCAGCGTCATGCGTGCCACCACGGCATCAGTGCCACGGCGGTGCATGTCTGCGAAGCTCAATCCGCACTGCTTCAGGAAGAGGTGTCGCGTGTGTTCGGTGTAGTGGAGGTAGTTCGCATTGTTCACGATGCCCTCGATGTCGCACTCGTAGTCGCGCACCATCATGCGCGTTTCAAAGATGTATTTTGCTTGCATGGTTTCTCGGTCTGGTGTATTTAAGGCGTTTATGGAGTTATCGGTGTCGATGAAACTGAATGGCAATGCCCCGTTCGGGGTGGGCAGTCAGTGCGCCGTTGCGCCGCCGTCAGCCTTTTGGCATTCCCTGTTCCGTGGCTTCCGGGGCATCGGCCTTTAGCGTTTCGTATCCGAAGCGGCAGCGCAGGCAGTCGCGGCGGTCGCAGTATTCGCGTTTGAGCTGGACGAGAGCCTGTGTGTCTGCGGCATTCCTCGCGTCAAGACCCACCTCGCGCCACATCCTGATGATGTGGTTGTCTTCGGCCTTTATGCCTTCGAGCATCTCCACGGCACGCTGGCACAGAGCCTCATTGAGCGTGTGCCGCCCGTATGCAAATAGCGTCGGTATGGCGGTGTTGATGGCGAGCAGTTCGAGCGTCTTGCCCGAAATGCGCTTTGTGCTGCGCTTGCTTTCCGCCCCAAAGGTGTAGTGCGTCTGCCAGTATTCGGTGGCTTGCGTGCCCAGCAGTGCCTTGATGTCGTCCACCGAGGTGCATTCGACAAGGCGACTAAGGTCTGCGCGGCGACTATGGTAGAGCGCGGCAAGCTGCGATATGCGTATGTGCGGGAAGCTCTGCGGGCGCAGCCGCAGGAATTTCCACTGCCGCGCGTCCATTGGTTTCAGCCCGAACTTGTGCGCGAGGAAGGCATATTCGGCCTGCATCTTCGCAAAATAGCCGTCGTTGCGGGCTTCGTCGCGATGGTTGCGGGGCAGAGCCTCGTCGGAAAGCAGCCCGGCCTGCCCGAGGAACAAGGCCTCCACTTGAAAGAGGTCGTCGCGGTGGTGGGCTGCGGCGGACAGCGGAACGCACATCGCCCACTGCTCAAAGGCATCGCCGTTGACACCAAATCCGTAGTTGCGCGCCATGGTGACAAAGAACGCTTCCTCCCACGAGCCGCCCTTGGCCTCGGCTCGGCGGGCTATGGCCTCGGTCTTCTGACTCAGGCGTTCGGCCTGAAGCGCGGCCAGCCACGAACTCACGGTGATGCGGCTGAGCCTCGGCACGGTGCGCCAGCAAGGCGGGTAGGCATCGGTGGCGAGCAGTTCGGCGTAGCTCTCGGCCACGCGCGGCGGCACGGAGAGCTGCATTTGCGGCACGTCGCGCCCCTCGCTGTCGGTCACTGGGCAGTCGACGGTCTCCGCCACGTGGAGCACCACGTTGTCGTAGGCCCGGTCTGTGTCGTGCCCGTGGGCTTTCCAGTCAGACGAGCGGCTGTGTATCTCTATGCAGCCGGCCCACAGTGTGCCGCCGATGCGCACCTTGGCATTGAAGAAGTCGGG
>CAZURD010000117.1:0-6278 GCA_964623445.1 uncultured Prevotella sp.
CGCGCATTTAACTCCGCCAACGGGTTCGTTTTTTGCAGTCAATATGTTGCAGGATTAGATTGTAAATGCGCCCGTCTTTCCGACGATCGCGGCAAACTTACAACAGCCCGACAGTTCGGCAGCGCGGGAAAACCAGCCCCGCAGCACGACATCGGGGGTTCAGATGTTCAGCTGCTTCATTATCTCCGCAAGCCTCTTCAGCGTGGATATGCGCGTCGGCACAAGCGGCAGGCGCAACACGTTCTCAACCATGCCCATCTCGTGGAGCATGGCTTTCACGCCGGCAGGATTGCCATCGACGAAGAGCAGGTTGAAAAGGTCGGTGAAACGGTGGTGGATTTCCCTCGCAGCGGCGTACTCCCCACGCAGTTCAAGGCGCACCATGCGCGAAAATTCGCGCGGCAGGGCGTTGCCAATGACACTTATCACGCCCACCGCACCGCAGGCTATCATGGGGAAAGTCAGTGCATCGTCGCCGCTAATCACATCGAATCCAACAGGCTTGTTCTTAATTATTTCGTCCACCTGCTCCAGGTTTCCGCTCGCCTCCTTTATGGCAACCACGTTCTGGCAGTCGCGCGCCAGCCTCACTGTTGTCTCCGCGCTCAGGTTAACGCCTGTGCGTCCCGGCACATTGTAGAGTATCACGGGCAGGCTCGTGGCCGAGGCCACAGCCTTGAAGTGCAGGTAAAGCCCCTCCTGCGTCGGCTTATTGTAGTATGGGCACACGCTCAATATGCCCGACACTCCCCGAAGGTCGGTCGTGCGCAGCTCCTCCACGATGGCTGCCGTGTTGTTCCCGCCGCAGCCCACAACCACGGGCACGCGCCCCGCCACCGTTTCAATCACGAGGTTCCTGATGCGCGTCTTCTCATCGGCCGTGAGGCATGGCGTTTCTCCCGTGGTGGCAAGGATGCAGAAAAAGTCAGCCCCACCGTCGAGCTGGTATCTCACGAGCCGCACGAGAGCATCGTAGTCCACCGCCCCATCCGTGCGAAAAGGCGTGACCAAAGCCACGCCCATACCCTTGAATATGTTGTGCGTCATGGCAATAAATTGCTTTTAATTAAATTTCGACCGCAAAAGTACGCATTTTAATTGTAAACCGTAACCCAAAGCCCCGCTTTTTTGACACAAGGAAAGATAAGGCATATCAGGCAGAGCCAACCGGCAACTATTTCCCGCCTGCAAGCCCCTTAACGCACGGAAAAGTTGGCCAAGTCGCGGAAAATGCCTAACTTTGAGGCAAATTTGCTACAACACCGGCCCATGAGCGACGAAACAATCGACAGCGAGACACTGCACGGCGACGACACCAACACCAACAACGGACAGCCCGACGAGAACGAAGGCACGCCACCCGAAGAAGCCACGGGAAGTGGAGCCGATGCCGACCATGAGACGACCGACGACGGCGAGTACACCGACGGCGGCGAGGGGGAGGCGCATTCCGACTACAAACCCGTAAGCAGGTTTGACGCATCGGCCGTACACCACCTTAGCGGGATGTATCAAAGCTGGTTCCTCGACTACGCATCATACGTGATTCTCGAACGAGCCGTGCCCCACATAGAAGACGGGCTGAAGCCAGTGCAGAGACGCATACTGCACTCGATGAAGCGCATGGACGACGGACGCTACAACAAGGTGGCCAACATCGTGGGACACACGATGCAGTTCCACCCCCACGGAGATGCCTCCATCGGCGATGCCCTCGTGCAGCTTGGGCAGAAAGAACTGCTCATCGACACTCAGGGCAACTGGGGAAACATCCTCACGGGCGACCGCGCCGCCGCCCCGCGATACATAGAGGCGAGGCTGTCGAAGTTTGCACTCGACACGGTGTTCAACCCAAAGACCACGGAATGGCAGCTGAGCTACGACGGGCGCAACCGCGAACCCATCACGCTGCCAGTGAAATTCCCGCTCCTGCTGGCACAGGGGGCGGAGGGAATCGCCGTGGGGCTAAGCTCAAAAATCATGCCGCACAACTTCTGCGAGCTGTGCGATGCCGCCGTGAGCTACCTGCACGAAGAGCCGTTCCAGCTCTATCCCGACTTCCCTACGGGCGGAAGCATCGACGTAAGCCGGTACAACGACGGGCAACGCGGCGGCACGCTGAAAGTGAGGGCAAAGATTGAGAAGATAGACAGCAAGACGCTCGCCATACGCGAGATACCATACGGCAAGACCACATCGACGCTCATCGACTCCATCCTGAAAGCCATTGAGAAAGGAAAGATAAAGGTGCGCAAGGTCGACGACAACACGGCTGCCGACGTGGAGATTATCGTACACCTCGCACCGGGCACGTCTTCCGACAAGACCATCGACGCGCTCTACGCCTTCTCCGACTGCGAAGTGAGCGTGTCGCCCAACTGCTGCGTCATAGCCGACGACCGGCCGCAGTTCCTCACCGTGAGTGACGTGCTGCGAAGCTCCGTAGACCGCACTAAGGCCCTGCTCCAGCAGGAGCTGGAGATACGCCGCGCCGAACTGCTGGAGCAACTGCACTTCTGCTCGCTCGAAAAGATTTTCATAGAGGAACGCATCTACAAGGACAAGCGTTTCGAGGAATCCCCCAACGTAGACTCGGTGCTGGCTTACATCGACAGCCGCCTCGCGCCTTTCAAGCCGCAACTGGTGAGGGAGGTCACGCGGGACGATCTGCTGCGCCTGCTCGAAATAAAGATGCAGCGCATACTCCGATTCAACAAGGACAAGGCCGACGAACTCATGGCGCGCCTCAACGACGAGGTGGCGCAAATCGACCGCGACCTGAACAACATGGTGGAGGTGACGGCGCACTGGTTCACTTCGCTCAAAGAGAAATATGGAGCCGGCCACCCCAGACGCACGGAGATACGCAACTTCGACACGATAGAAGCCACGAAGGTGGTGGAGGCCAACGAGAAGCTGTACATCAACCGTCAGGAGGGATTCATCGGCACGGGGCTGAAGAAAGACGAGTTCGTCTGCAACTGTTCCGACATCGACGACATTATAGTGTTCCACAAAGACGGCAAGTATAAGGTGGTACACGTGGCCGACAAGATATTCGTGGGAAAGAACATAATACACGTCGGCGTGTTCAAGAAGAACGACCGCCGCACCGTCTACAACGCTGTCTACCGCGACGGACGCGCCGGGACGTACTTTATGAAGCGATTCAGCGTGACATCCGTTACGCGCGACCGCGAGTATGATGTCACGTTAGGCACGCCCGGCTCGCGCATCGTGTACTTCACGGCCAACCCCAACGGCGAGGCGGAGGTGATAAAGATAACGCTCGAACCATCGGAGGTGAAGCGGCGCGGCGCAATCATCTTCGACCGCGACTTCTCCACCATCCCCATCAAGGGACGCTCAGCACGCGGACTGACGCTCACGAAGAAAGCAATCAACCGCATAAGCCTAAAGAGCCACGGCCACTCCACGCTCGGCGGGAGGAAAGTGTGGTTCGACCCGGACGTAAACCGACTGAACTACGACGAGCACGGACGGCTGCTCGGCGAGTTCCACGACGACGACAGCATACTCGTGGTGCTCGACGGAGGCTTGTTCTACACCACCAACTTCGATGCGAACAACCACTATGAGCAGGAGATCAGCCGCATAGAGAAGTTCGATGCGGCAAAGGTGTGGACGGCGGTGCTTTTCGATGCCGACAACAACGGATGGCTCTACCTTAAACGCTTCCACATGGAACCCACCTCGCGCAGACAGTCGTTCGTGGGCGACAACGCGCAAAGCCGCCTGCTCCTGCTCACCGACACGCCCTACCCGCGCATAAAAGTGACGCTCGGCGGCCAAGACGCGGCACGCGCGCCAATAGAGATAGACGCAGAGCAGTTCATCGCCGTGAAAGGATTCAAGGCCAAGGGCAAGCGCATCACCACGTGGCAGGTGGCGGCGGTGGAGGAACTTGAACCCACACGACAGCCTGAACCGGAGGCCGAGACCGCCCCAGACGACGATGACGGGCAAGAGCACGAGGCTGAGGAACAAACGCAAGCAACCCCGCCCGACCCCGACGAGGGAAAGTCAACGCAGCAGATAATCAACGAGATAACGGGGCAGCTAAGCCTCTTCGACGATGAAGACATTTAGACTTGCTTTCGCGCTCGCACTCGTACCACTGGCCGCCACAGCACAGGAGAGCGACAGCGTGGGCAGCCGGCGAATCACGACAACGGCCTACATGATAGGCGCAGGACGCACGCAGGTGCTCGACACATATCTCTCGCAGGAGCATTTCGACGGTCCCGGGGGCACATTCCTCGCCTCGGTGGAGAAGCGCAAGCCCGGCAGTCGTTGGAGCACGGCCATGCAACACCAGACAAACTTCTCTTCAACGACAGACAGGCGAAAGAGCGTGAAGCAGCTGGAAGGCTCCTACAACTTCTATTGGGGACGGCACTACGGCTGGCAACTGTTCGCCAACAGGCTGACGCTGCAAGCGGGAGGAATGGTCGACGCAAACATCGGATTCATATACAACACGTCCAACGGCAACAACCCTGCACAGGCGCGCGTCCACATCAACATCATGCCATCGGCAATAGCCACCTACCGTTTCTCGCTCTGGGGGCGGCGCATGGCTCTGCGCTACGAAACCGAACTGCCATTGGTGGGCATAATGTTCAGCCCCAACTACGGACAGTCATACTACGAGATTTTCTCCAAGGGCAACTACGACCACAACATAGTGCCAACGACGTTCATCAGCGCGCCATGCTTCCGCCAACAGGTGATGGCCGACATAAACATCAGCCGGCGCTTCACACTGCGACTGGGCTACCTCGGCGACATACAGCAGGCCAGCGTGAACAACCTCAAGTCGCACGTATATACCCACCGGTTCATGATAGGATTCGTGAAACGCTTCAAAATAATCCACTATAGGCCATGACTTCATTCGCAAAGCTCGCCATCGCACTGCTCGCCATGGCCGCAGCCACGGCCTCCTGCATCGACATTGACGAATACGACGACAGCCCGGAGGGCAACTTCGACGCGCTGTGGGACATCCTCGACCAACGATACTGCTTCTTTGAATACAAGAAACAGCAATACGGACTCGACTGGGACGAGGTATATGCAAAATATCGCGTGCGCATCAGCTCGACCATGACAAGCGACCAACTCTTTGAAGTGATGGCGGACATGCTCTCCGAACTGCGCGACGGGCACGTCAACCTGTCCTACGCAGCCGACTACGCACGCTACTGGAGCTGGCAGGAGGACTACCCGACGAACTTCAGCGACACGCTGCTGCGCATCTACCTCGGCACAAACTACAAAATAGCCTCGGGACTGCAATACCGCATACTCGACGACAACATAGGCTACGTGTACTACGAGAGCTTCGCCGACGGAATCGGAGAAGGCAACATGGACGAGGTGATGGAACACCTGATGCTGTGCCAAGGCATGATTCTCGACATCAGGAGCAACGGCGGAGGCAACCTCTCCAACGCGGAAAAACTGGCCGCGCGGTTCACCAACGAGGAGACGCTCGTGGGCTACATGCAGCACAAGACAGGCCCGGGACACAACGACTTCAGCGACATGGAGGAACAGCGGCTCACGCCGTCGGGCAACATCCGCTGGCAGAAGGACGTGGTGGTGCTGACAAACCGCAGCGTTTACAGCGCGGCCAACGAGTTCGTGAAATACATGAAATGCCTGCCTGGCGTAACCGTCGTGGGCGACAGCACTGGCGGCGGCGCGGGAATGCCGTTCAACAGCTCGCTGCCCAACGGCTGGTACGTGCGCTTCTCCGCCTGCCCGATGTACGACCGCGACGGACAGTCGACCGAATTTGGCATCGCCCCCGACTACAAGGTGTCGCTGACCACCGAAGATTTCCTGCGAGGGCGCGACACAATGATTGAATATGCGCGGCAACTGCTGTCGCAATGAATGGCGGCCACACGCACAATATGCGCGTTTGCGCAAACAATAAAAAGCGGCCACGGATTTTGCGCATTCGCAAATATTGCATACCTTTGCACCGCTGAAACGCGCTTGTGGCGGAATTGGCAGACGCGCCAGACTTAGGATCTGGTGTCTCGCGACGTGTAGGTTCGAGTCCTATCAGGCGCACAGAAAAAGAAAAGAGGAAGATTCGGAAGAGTTTTCCTCTTTTCTTTTTGTGCAATCGCGACACTGCGAGCCTGTGACGGGGCAGCCCCCTCACATCTCCAAGCTCACGTTGAGCACGTAGCCGCCGTCTGCGTATGACGGCAGGGCGGTCACCGTGATGCCCTGTCTCT
>CAZURD010000118.1:0-6268 GCA_964623445.1 uncultured Prevotella sp.
CTGATGATTAGGGTGATACGGACGTATGGTGGTGTCGTCGTGGCGTGCGCATCGCATGATGGTGATGGGGCTGTTGGCCGCCAACGGATGCCTCGTTGTGGCCTGATTAATACCTCGTTGTCGTCTATTTAATGCCTCGTTGCGCTGCAGCGGATGCCGCAAAGGAGGGCGATTGCCGCTGTTTTGTCTGCAAATGCCTCAATGTCAGGCGTTTGACGGAAAGTGCGCAAAATGGCCGTTTTTGCTCGCCAGCGGGGCTGTCGCTGCGAAAAACGCCGGGAATCGCGGTTCTGTCGTTAACAAAACGGCTTCCGCAACGTTAAAAGCGTTAAACCATAATCGGCCGTTAGGCTTCATGCTGTTTCTGCGTCCATGCAGGGCGTAAGGGTTGTCGGCATATTGCGGCTTGCCGATTGATTGCTTTTCGATTCACAAATATAATGCCGCCGAAGCCGAGTAGACCTGTTTTTAAACCAAGCAGGCACGCTTTTCACTTTTTTTTACCTCCCCCTATTGCGATTTGCAAAATATTTTTTATCTTTGCAAAAACACGAGTCGGCGCATCAATCCGTTTGGGGCTGGCTTGCTTGCAGGGGTCTCGCGCGTTGAGCGCCTGTGCCGCGTGACTGCAAAAGGCGATTTTGTTGCGCCGTGAATGGCGCGGATTAGAGCCTAAATGATAGCATATAGAATATTAACCAAAACAATATTAAGGACATGAATAATCATTTGCGCACCACGAAACTGCTTGCGGCGATTGCGCTTGTGGGTGGTTTCACGTTGTCCGGTTGTATCAACGACGATTACGACTTCGACGAGGTGGATGCCACCATCGGCATCGGCGGAGGGCGTCTGACGCTCCCGTCAAGTTCCACGGACACGATAAAGCTGAGCGATGTGCTCGAAGTGAACGACGACGACTGCATCAAAATCATGGACAACGGCGACTACACTTTCTATGAGGAGGGCGACCCTGTGGACCCGTCGCATCCCGAAATCGACAAAATCCTCATGGCTCAGAATTCTGACCACGCGGAGTCCATGCCCCTCGTGGCTTCCGGAGGGCGCATAATCGCGGAGGCAAACATGCGTGTGTTCGACTATACGGGCGACAAGCCCGATGAGGTGGAGGAGCTGATAACGGCCTACACCGACGGCGGTTTCAGCTTCAGCATCCAAATGCCGTCGGGGCTTGCCGCCACCACTCCTGTCATAGAGGAGCTGGTGATAAGCCTGTCGTCGTGCATGACGCTGGAGAACGTGCGGTCGAACATGGCCTACAGCCAGCAGGGCAACTCGTTCACGTTCACCAACGTGTCCCCCTCCGCCACGGTGAGCCTCATTGCCGACATCACCGAGCTTGAGGAGGGAGAGGGCGATGCGTATGGCTCGCTGACGGTCAATGGCGACGATGTAGACCTGACGGGCATTATCCACGTGAGCCTCAACGCCTCCACCACAGCCCCCGACGGCAGCCTTGGCATGGAGCTTGGCAGCACGTTCGACATGGAGGACTTTTACATTACGGGGGCGTATGGACGCTTCGACCCGGACATAGACATGACCGACCTCGGGCGTGTGGAGGTGACGGGAGTGCCCGACTTCCTCACCGACGAGAGTGTGTGCATCGACCTGTACAACCCGCAGATTGTCGTCGAAGTCAGGAGCGACCTCGACATCGATGGCTTTGTGAGCGGAACGCTCCGGGCTTACAAGAACGGCATGGTGCGCAAGGAGGTTCTCGTCCCCGAAATGCCCATAATGGCGGGAGGCCTCACCAAAATATGCATCTGCCGCACGACGGACGGCCTTGAGGGCGAATACGACCATGTGGAGGTGGTGGAAGACCTCTCCACGCTCATTGAGCAGATTCCCGACAGCGTAACGTTTGAAGCAGAGACGAGGGCCAACTCGGAGACAGAGTGCGACTTCATACTCGGCCACGAGTACACGGTGGAGCCGTCTTACTACATGTCCGCCCCGCTGACATTCGCGGAGAAAGCCGTCATACTATACAAGGACACCCTCGACGGCTGGAACGGCGACATCGAAGACTATGAGCTGGCGGAGGATGCCTACATCGAGGTGACGGCAAACATCGAGAACCGCGTGCCGGCATACCTCACGCTGACAACTACGGCAATTGATGTGGACGGCAACATAATGAGCGATGACGACATCGCGATAGATGTGGACAGCACAGTGATAGCCTCGCCGAGCGGCACGGAATCGGTAGTTTCGCCGCTGGTGATGAAGATAACGCAAAAGCAACAGGGAGCAATGAGCCGCCTCGACGGAATCGTGCTCAACGTGCAGGCCGCCGCATCCAATGACGATGGCTCGGTGACGGGCGTCACGCTCAACTCCGAAAAGCATTTCATCATCGTCAGGGACATGAAAATCACACTCGTAGGGCGCATCATAGCCGACTTCAACTGACAAACCACCACTCCAACGACATACAATCATGGCAACAAGACACAATATAATAATCGCTTCTGCTATGCTCGCCGTGGCAGTGCAGGCCGGCGCACAGACGCTCAACTCGGCCTATTTCACGGACGGCTACATGTACCGCCACACGATGAACCCCGCCTACGGCAACGAGCAGAACTACGTGGCCATACCGGCAATCGGCAACATCAACATCAGCCTCAAGGGCAACTTCGGCTACCAGGACGTGGTATTCGACAACCCGATGTATGGCATCAGCAGCACGAAGAGGCTCACCACGTTTATGAACCCCTACATCTCCAACTCCGACGCACTCGACGGCTTCAGCTCGGGGAACAACCGCATAGTGGGCGACGTGGGTGTCACCATCCTCTCGGCCGGCTTCAAGGCTTTCGGAGGATATAACACCGTGGAGCTGAACTCGCGCACGATGTTCGGCATATCCCTGCCCTACGAGCTGTTAGAGTTTGCCAAGAACACGGGCAACAGCTCCTATGACATAGGCGACATCAGCGCAAAGGCAATCTCGTTCGTGGAACTTGGCTTCGGCCATTCACGGCAGATCAACGACCGCCTGCGCGTGGGCGCAAAGTTCAAGCTGCTCTTCGGACTGGGACGCGCCGACCTGAAGATGACGGACGTGAAGGCCGACCTCACCTCCACCGAGCAATGGACGCTCACGGGACAGGCCGAGGCCAACGTCTCGCTGAAGGGGTTTGAATACAAGACTTCGGAGGAGACCTACGAAGCGGAGGAAAACGCCGGCCGCACGTATGAGCAGGTTGACGACTTCGACATGGACGGCTTCGGGCTGGGCGGCTTCGGCATTTCGTTCGACTTCGGAGGCGAATACAAGATTAACGACGACTGGACGGTGAGCGCATCGCTGCTCGATGTCGGATTCATCCGTTGGAACAGCAACCACGTGGCGCGCAGCAGCGGCGAGCCGTTCGTGTTCGACGGCTTCCGCGATGTCTCCGTCACCTCCGACCGTGGCGAGTCGTTCGACGACAAGGCCGATAGCTATAGCGACCAAATTTCCGACTTCGCACACCTCGAGGACCAGGGCGACGAGGGCGGACGCACCACGGGCATCGGGGCAACGCTCAACCTGGCGGTGAAATACAACCTGCCGGTCTATCGCCCAGTGTCGTTCGGATTCCTCAGCAGCACGCGCATCAGCGGCCCTTACTCTTGGTCGGAAGGACGCTTCTCCGCAAACTATGAGCCTCTCACGTGGCTCGACGGCGGCATCAACGTCTCTTTCAACAGCTTCACCACGAGCTTCGGCTGGCTGGTGAACTTCCACCCCAAGGGCTTCAACTTCTTCATCGGCATGGACCACTTGCTCGGAAAGCAGAGCAAGGAGGGCATCCCCCTCAGCTCCAATGCCAGCTTGTCGCTCGGCATGAACATCACGTGGTGAGCGGGTAAGCAGTGAAATCATCTGCGCCGGGGTGCGGCTTTGGGCTTCCGATTCAAGAAGCCCAAAGTCACACCCCGCAATTTGTAATCTTGCCTTGGACGTTCATGCCTTGCGCACCACCATTCCGTGCAGAACGGGACGGGGCATCCCGTGGCAACCGGCATCTGTGCAAGGTGCGGGAAACGGGTAAGCTCCCGGCTCGCCACAAATGCCCAATTTTATCTCGCACATAGTATAAACCCTCTTCATCGTGAAATTTCCCTTGGTGGTAAGGGGCGCAGCAGCCAAATGATTTTTTGCCTCGTCAAGATTTGGCACAGTTTCATCTTTTTGTCGTATCTTTGTCGGGCACAGCGTACATGGGAGCTTCTTGTATGTAGGGGTTCGGTCGCGCGTGAAACAAGAAATGTCTCGCGATCTTTGGAGCAGCAAGAGACAATTTAAATTCGGAATATGAATAAATGGACAAGAGAAGAAACAATCGTTGCTTTTAATGTATATTGTAAGATACCATTTAAAAGCAGTGGTAAAACGCATCCAATGATAATGAAGTATGCCAAGATACTGAATCGTACCCCGAGTGCTTTAAACATGAAAATAGGCAACATTGGAAGGTTAGACCCTGATTTAAAGAGGCAGGGTATAAAGGGACTTGTTCATGGTGCAAAAATGGAAGAAGAAATTTGGAATGAATTTTATGAAAATCCTGAACTTCTTGCCTTTGAAAGCGAAAAAATAATAGCACGATTAACTAATCAGAGTTTGGAAGTGTCCACATCTATTAGCACAGACGATTTGCCGTTAGGCCAAGAAAGGCATGAGATTATAAAAACACGAGTAAATCAATCATTTTTCAGGGCTTCCGTAATGAGTTCATACAATTTTCGCTGTTGCATTTCGGGAGTGAATATTGTTGAATTGCTGGAAGCATGTCACATTGTAGATTGGTCACAAGACGAGCGGAATAGAACAAATCCGAAAAACGGCCTTTGCATGAACTCTTTTTTTCATAAAGCATACGATAAGAACCTATTAGGGATTACACCCGATTTGAAAGTCGTCCTATCAGAAGAATTACGACAAGGCTCTACAGAAATCCCTTTTTTGAATTATCTGAGAGATATAGATGGGAAAAAGATATTATTGCCAGATAAATTCATTCCTCAAAAAGAACTGTTGGAAATACATTATAATAGATTCATTAATAGATAATATGATTAGTATGATGCAGAATTATTTGTCTGGCATAATGCAGTTGTTGGTGGAACAGAATAAGATTCAAAACTTGTTCTATCCCATTATAATGATTCTTCGTCAAGAGAAAGAGGGTAATTTCAACTACAAGATTCAAGACAAAGATGTAGTGATTCAAACTCCCGAAGGAGAAGAATTGTTGCGCGTTTCCGCATTGGTGTTTTTGTCTGAAGCGGAAAAGTTGTTGAGAGCAATTAATGAACATGATGGCTCTTTTGCCATACCCCAGATTGAGAATTTTATGAACAGCATTTATTGCCATTCATTAAAGGCTAAGTCATCGGACAAAACTGACATTAAAATCATTCTGCATGACTGTCGAACCAAAATTAATCCGGAGATGGGATTTAGCATAAAATCTCAACTTGGCGGTGATTCAACCTTATTGAATGCAAGCAAAGCGACCAATTTCAATTTCAAAATCGAAGGCACAAATCTTTCGGATGAAGATATTATCAAGATCAATTCTTTAAACCCTTCACGAAATAAAGTAATCAAAAGAGTTGATGCAATAAAAGAGAAAGGTGGAAAATTGGTATTTGATAAGGTGGATAATTCCACGTTTCGTAATAATCTCATTATGCTTGATGGGGATATGCCCACAATCATTTCCTGCTTACTCTTAGAGCAACTTAATACTGGTGCTTCTACATTAAAGGAGTTAACTGAAAAACTTGCGGAAACTAATCCATTGAATTATGATGCTTCTCAAGTTTTACCGTTCTATGTGTACAAAATCAAGCACCTTTTGACTTCAGCTGCATTGGGAATGATGCCCGCTACGGCTTGGGATGGACGGTTTGATGCCAATGGCGGCTATTTAGTGGTAAAGAAAGATGGCGAGATTTTGTGTTATCATTTCTATGACCGCAACAGATTTGAAGACTATCTCTTTTCCAATGCATATCTGGAACGTTCAAGCACTTCTCGCCATGAATATGCTTCGATAATAAAGGAAGAGGATGGGACACTCTCTTTTAAACTCAATTTTCAAGTAAGATTAAAATGAAAAAATATATGCCTCGTAGAAGTTCAGAATGGCAAAAATCTTTTTGTCGTATCTTTGTCGGGCACAGGGCATTTGGCAACTTGCGAACATTTATATAACCAAAAACAGTAAAGCGATGAAAGGCT
>CAZURD010000119.1:0-6183 GCA_964623445.1 uncultured Prevotella sp.
GTTCATACTCGTAGACGACAAGGGAAACGATTTCTTCAAACAGCTTAAACCGTGGATGCCGGCTTGCAAAAAGTGACAACCGACGACAGTCCTCTCCCCCATGTGGGGCGGATACAGATTTCTCTGCCCACGGCCTTTGCCTTGCCGTGGCTCGTGCTGGCCGCAATGATGGCTTGGCTCGCCCCAAACGTGGCGACGGCCGTGCCTGCCCGGAGCGGCTGGACTACGTTCACACAGTCTGACGGCACCGAAATCACGGTGCGCCTCTGTGGCGACGAGAGGCTGAAATACTACGCCACCGCCGACGGCGCGCCATTGGTGCGCCTCGGTGGCGGCGACTTTTGTTATGCCGACACGCGAGGACTGTCGCTCCGTTCCACCGGTGTTACGGCGCACGAAATTGCACTGCGCACCGCCGACGAGCAGGCACTGACATCGACGGTGGCCGCCGCCGAACGTCTCAGGATGGCAACGGCAAGGGCACAGGCCGCCGCACGCGCTCTGCAACGGCAGACGCTGGCCACACGCGAGGCCGTCACGGAACAACGACGGGGACTGGTCATCATGGTGGACTTCCCCGACCGCAGCTTCGCCTACGACGATGCGCACAGCCAATGGGATGCCATCCTCAACGAGACAGGCTTTGCAATGAACGGCGCAAACGGCAGCGTGGCCGACTACTTCCGCGACCAAAGCGGCGGGGCGTTCGACATAACGTTCGACCTTCTTGGCCCCGTCACGGCCTCAATGCCACGCTATTACTACGGGATTAACCACCCGCTGGGCTACGACATCGACCTGAACATGGACAAACTCGTGGTGGAAGCCTGCGAGGGCGTGCGCGGACAGGTGGACTTCGCCGACTACGACTGGGACGGAGATGGCCGCGTTGAACAGGTGTTCATTCTCTATGCCGGCTGCGGCGAGGCCGTGGTCGGAGCGAACGACAGCCTCATTTGGCCGCACGAATATGCCCTGTCGGGATACGACGACTATCCCGGAGGATACGAAATAGACGGATATATCATCGACACATACGCCTGCGGATGCGAGCTGCAAGGCCTCGAAAGCTCCTCAAACACGGAGCTGAGCGGTCTCGGGACGTTCTGCCACGAGTTCGCGCACTGCCTCGGGCTGCCCGACCTCTACACATACAGCGGGACGGACATGCTCGGATCATGGGATCTTCTGTCTGACGGCTGCTACAATGCAGACGGCTGGTGTCCGCCAGAATTCACCGCATACGAGAAATATTTCTGCGGCTGGCTCACGCCAATTGAGCTGAACGAGCCGGCCACGATAGACTCCCTGCTGCCCACGGCGCGGGGCGGCGCTGCATACATGGTGCGCAACGATGCCGCCAATGCGTCCGCCGACGAATACTATCTCATAGAGAACAGACAGAAAACAGGCTGGGATGCCTATGCCCCGGGCAGCGGAATAATCGTCACCCACGTGGACTACAGCTGGCTGAAATGGACTTACAACATCGTGAACGATGAAGCAGGACACCCGGGCGTGGCCATAATACCAGCCAACAACGGCTTCACGCCGGGCGCAAACGTGGGCTACCCCTACGCCACGAACGACTCACTGACGGACAACTCGCGACCCGCCGCCCGCGTCTACAACACTACGCAGAGCGGAACGCTGCGCATGGGGAAGCCCATCACGGCCATGAACGTGGCCGACGGAATGGCATCATTCCTCTTCATGGGCGGCAAGCCGACCGACGACGAGGGCACCCAGACCGACATACGAGCCTGCGCCGCAAGCGCAGCAAAAGGCCAGCCGGCCATAATCATCGACGCATCGGGACGCCAAGTGGCAAGCGTCGAAACTTACAGCGGCATACCCGACAGACTGCCGAAAGGCATATACATCGTGAAGACCAACGATGGGACGACGCTGAAGGTGGCAAAACAGTGACCAAAACGGCACGCAAAGTCACCCGCTGACAAACGAACCAACAACACATAAATGGAAGAAATCCTAATAATAATTGTTCTCATACTCCTCAACGGCGTGTTCGCCATGTCGGAGATTGCACTCATCCAAGCCCGGAAATCGAGCCTGAAGACCGATGCCGAGGCCGGCGTGCGGCGCGCCCGCTATGCCCTCAAACTCTCCGAACAGCCCGACCGTTTCCTCTCCACGGTGCAGATAGGCATCACGCTCATAGGCATCCTCACGGGTATATACTCTGGAAACAAGGTGGCCGTCATATTCTCAGAGTGGCTCGCAAGCGTGGGCGTGGCATCGAGCCATGCTTCCTGGCTCGCGCAGACCATCATAGTGATAGCCGTCACCTACCTGACGCTGATCTTCGGAGAGCTTGTGCCGAAGCGCATAGGAATGTCGACAGCGGAGAAAGCGGCCAAGCTGGTGGCCATGCCGATGTACGCCCTCTCCATCGTGGCCTACCCGTTCGTGTGGTTTCTGGCCAAGAGCACGGCCATCATCTACAGCCTCACAGGACTGCGGGGCAAGGACAGCAAGGTGACGGAGGAGGAAGTGCGCGTCGTCGTGCGCGAGGGCACTGAAGACGGAGAGGTGCAACCCGTTGAAAAGGAAATCATAGACCGCGTGTTCCGGGTGGGCGATCTCGAAGTGGATGCCATTATGACCCACCGCAGCGAGCTTTCGTGGCTCGACTGTTCGATGAGCGCAACGGAGGTGAGGGACATTATCAAGGAGAATATGTTTGCCGTATATCCCGTGGCCGATGGCGACTTGGATCACGTCAAGGGTGTGGTCACGATGAAAGACCTGTTCCTCGCGCTCAACGAAAAGGACTTCGACCTGCGCAAGATAATGCACAAGCCAACCTATTTCTACGAAAACCAGGATGTCTACAAGGTGTTGGAAGAGATGAAAGAGCACCACATCAGCACAGGACTGGTGTGCGACGAGTTCGGCTCGTGCATCGGGATAATCACGCTGAAAGACATTCTCGAAAGCCTCGTTGGCAACGTTCAGGAGCCAAGGGAGGAAGAGCCGTCCATCATTGAGCGCAAGGACGGCGACGGATGGTTCGTGGACGGCAAGTGTACGATGTACGATTTCCTCGACTATTTCGGCAAGGGTGACCTGCTCGACGACGAGGACTACAACACGGTGGCCGGCCTGTGCATGTTCCAGCTCGACCATGTGCCGGAGTGCGGAGAGACGTTTGAGTGGGAATCGTTCAAGTTTGAGGTGGTCGACATGGACGGAGCGCGCATCGACAAACTGCTCGTCACAAAGGCAGCGGGCGAGGACAATGCCCCGGAAGAGTAGGAACAACCGGACATTCATCAAATAAAAATCCCATGATATTCAATTCGTTTAACTTCTTAGTGGCATTCCCGCTGCTCTTCCTGCTGTATTATGCCATACCGGCAAGACGGCAGGCGGCGAGGAATGCCTACCTGCTTGCGGTGAGCTACCTGCTCTACATGAACTTCAAGCCGGCATACGCGGCCATTCTTCTTGGCGTGACTGCGATAACGTATGCGGCGGCAAGGATTGTTGAAAAGCGTAAAATCTCGCGGGGGGGGTAAAAATTTCTTAATTGTCGGCGTACTGCTGACGCTGCTCCCGCTACTGGTTTTCAAGTACTACAATTTCATCAACACGTCATGCGCATCGCTATTGGCGGAAGTTGGCCTAAGGTTTGAGCTTCCGGGGCTAAACTGGGCGGTGCCAGTGGGCATTTCCTTTTTCACGTTTCAGGCACTGAGTTATCTCTGGGACGTGCATTACGGCAAGATGAAAGCCGAGCGCAACTTCCTGCATTATGCCCTGTATGTGTCATTCTTCCCGTCGATTGTCTCCGGGCCAATAAACAAGGCATCGCTCATAATCCCCCAGATAAAGGCGTTGCGCCCCTACTTCGATTACCCCAAAGCCGTTGCCGGACTGAAGTGTATGCTTTGGGGAATGTTTATGAAAGTCGTGGTTGCCGACAGGGTTGCCCTGTATGTTGACACCGTTCTGCCACGATATGAGAACTATTCCGGCCTAAGCTGCTTTGCTGCCTCACTGCTTTATTCGGTGCAAATCTATGCCGACTTCGCCGGGTATTCGCTCATGGCAATAGGCGTGGGCAAGCTGCTCGGCTTTGAACTGGCAGAAAACTTCCGCCGACCGTACCTCTCTTACAGCGTCACCGACTTCTGGCGCAGGTGGCACATATCGCTGTCTACGTGGCTGAAAGATTATGTTTACATTCCGCTCGGCGGCAGTCGCTGCTCAAAGCTGCGTAACTACTGGAACATAATCATCACCTTTCTCGTCAGCGGGATATGGCACGGAGCCAACTGGACGTTCATCGTCTGGGGACTGTGGCACGGCGTTTTCCAAGTCGTGGAAAAGGCGTTGAACCAACAGAAATGCCGTTACGGCGCATTCGGAAAGGCCGTAAAGATAGCCGTAACTTTCCTGCTCATCAATTTCGCTTGGATATTTTTCCGTATGCCGACACTCGGCGATGCCTGCGGAGTTGTATGGCGGATACTTGACGTGCCTGCATGGGGCGGGCTTTATCTACCCGAGCACAGCAACACGCTGTTCATCGTAATGGGCGTAACAATGCTTGCCGTGAAAGACCTTACCGACGAGTACCGCCCCGGCGGACTGCGACTGATGGCCAGCCGCCACCTTGCCGTGCGCTGGGCGGCATACCTGTTCTTGGCATTACTGATTCTTCTGACCGGCGTGTTTGACGCAGGACAGTTCATTTACGCAAATTTCTAACCGACAATGAGAAACTTTCTAATAAGGATATTCGTCTTTGCCTGCCTCATTTTTGCCTTTGACGCATTGGCAGGCATCGTTTTCCCAAGACTTGTGGCCAACGCGAAGGGCGGCGACAACTGGCGCAACAATTACATCTGCGAAAAGGCCGACGAGGACATACTTATCTACGGCTCGTCGCGCGCCATTCACCACTACAACCCGTTGATAATCGAGGACTCGCTCGGCATGACCTGCTACAACTGCGGGCAGAACGGCAACGGCATAATACTCAACTACGGCCGCTTTGAGATGATACGCCAACACCACGAGCCAAAGGTAGTGATCTACGACGTGTTGCCGGGCTTTGACCTTACGGCGGAGAACGACAACCACAAGTATCTGGGTTGGCTCAAGGCATATTACGACCGCGACGGCATTCCGCAGATATTCGCATCGGTGGACAAGACGGAGACATACAAGATGATGTCGAACCTTTACAGGTACAATTCGCGCTTCTTGCAGATTGTCAGCGACTGCGTGCGCCCGCTTCAGTCAAAGGGCATCAACGGCTACCGCCCACTGGAAGGAGAAATGGATCGCATGAAGATTTCCAAGGAGAAAACCACAGGAGAGGAGGTGAAGTTCGACAGCCTGAAGCTCCATTACTGGGATCAGCTCATGGCGCAATGCGGCGAGTGCAAACTCATAATAGTCATCTCGCCCATCTGGTACGGAATGAATCCGGAGCAATATCAGCCTCTTCTGAAAATGTGCGAGGAAAACGGCGTGACGTTCATCAACTTCGCCAACGACCCTAAATACGTACACAACTACACATACTTCAGGGACGGGGCGCACATGAACTCACGCGGCGCGGACGAATTTACGCGCGACTTGATGCACGAGTTGAAGAAAAACAAGATATTGCAAGCCGAATAAATGGCACGAAACTGCAACTTGCCACTACTTGCAGATATGCAAGCAAAAATGGCCGTTGCACCGCCGCTTTCCCATGTGCGTCATATTGCAGGCCGAAACGGCATTAAATGCAACGCAACGAGGCATTAATTGGAGGCCAATAAGGCATTTATTGCAGTGCAAAACCATAGGTATTGCAACCCATTGGATGTCAGGCGGTTGGCTGGAACGGCCTCCACTGGCGTTCTTAACATATTTATGTTAAAAGCAACGCGCGCCCGCTTGCAACCGGAGAGCCATCGGGACTGACTGCGGACGGAAGCTCCTTCATCGGAATACAACATCGGGCGGAGCGGGAACTTCAATTTAACCATAGACTACACAAAGTCAATCAATCCAAGGGAGACGGCCGTCTCCCTTTTTGTTTGCCCGGATGTCACTGCCCTTTCTTTTTGCAACTGAATTGCAAGGGGAAAGACTTATCTTTGCAAAACGAATCAAACCGTAAGCGAAATATGCAAAAAATCAAGAAAAAGACGGCTTTCG
>CAZURD010000120.1:0-6121 GCA_964623445.1 uncultured Prevotella sp.
GCCCTGACGGCACTTTTCGCCTCTGCCGAAGACTACACAAACGACCTCATGGTGACTGTCAATGGCGTAACATCGCCCGCACAGGAGACCACTGTCACCATCAACCAAGAGGCAGATGGCACATACGGCCTCTACCTAAACAACTTCGTGCTGGATGGCATCGGCATTGGCAACATCGTACTGACAGGCGTAGAGGGAACTGTTGACGCTAACGGCGTGACCACACTTACAGCCGAGGAAACCATCCAAATCACTGCGGGCGACCTTGCCGGCATTGGCTATTGGATGGGGCCGCTGCTCGGTGACGTGCCCATCGACATGATTGCCGAAATGCGCGACACCACGATTTACTTCATCATCGACATCGACATGACCTCATCGCTCGGCCAGATAATCAGCGTGCAGTTCGGCGACGGAGGCTACCAGATAGGCAACTCCGACTTCGAGGACTTCCACACTGCGTCGGTGGCAGGCAAAGACGTGTCAAGCGACGAGCCAGACCACTGGCACTCGTTTATGAGTTGCACAGGCACGTTTGCCTCTGTCGTAAACTCTACACCTCACACTTTCATCTCGGAAGATGTGCGTCCGGGGACAAGCGGCAGCAGAAGCGTGCTCGTAACTTCGGGTAGCGTACTTGGCATAGTGTCCAACGGAACAATAACGACAGGCAGACTGAACGCCGGAGCCATTTCCGCCACAAGCACGGACAACAACGCATTCCTTGACATCACGAGCACAGACCTTGACGACAACGGCGACCCGTTCTACACGTTGCTCAACGGCAAGCCCGACTCACTGAGCGTGTGGGTGAAGTTCAAGCAGGGAACGCCGTCGGAGGAGCATCCTTACGCCACGCTGACAGCCGTGATAACCGACGGCTCTTACTATCAGGAGCCCGTTGACACCGACTACAGCGACATAATCGTGGGAAGCGCGGCCGACACGCAGATTGCGTCCAACGACTACGCATGGCAGAAGCTCGTGCTGCCGTTCGACTATGAATCGTACTCGGCAAGCGACCCGAAAGCCATCCTCGTGACCATATCCACCAACGCAGACCCGGGACAGGGAAGCGGGACTGACTCGCTCTACGTGGACGACTTCGAGCTGATTTACAACCTGCCGACCGTCACGGGCATCGTCATCAACGGCGAGACCGTGCCCGGCTTCGACCCGAGCGTGACCGAGTATGAGATGACCATCAGCAGCAACGATGCCACGGCAATCGCCTGCGACGTGGAATGCGACGGAGCTAACGGAGGCAAGAGCATCGTCAGCGTCACCCCGAACGAGGACGGCAACGGCAGCGATGTCACCGTCAGGGTATATTCCAGCGACTTGAAACAGAAAGTGGAATATGTCGTGAAGACGCGCACGAGCGAAGAGACCACCGGCATCTCCAGCGTGAATGCCGCCAAGGCCGAGGTTGAAACCATCTACAACCTCAACGGACAGCGCGTGGAAAGCACCGTGAAAGGTCAAGTGTACATCAAGAAACTCACAGACGGCACTATCGTCAAGGCCGTGGAGAAATAAAGACACATATTCAACTCTTTCCCATAGCCCAAGGGCGGGTGGCCGTTTTCATGGCCACCCGCCCTTTTCGATGGGCAAAGGAGAAACGAATATCCGCAAACAGCCCAAAGGCACTTCGGATGCAAGCAGGCGCACGCAGACGTTAACATAATTATGTTAAAGACGACAACAGAAACCGTTCAGGTCAACCGTCTGACATCCAAAGGTTTGCAAAAGCTATCGTTTTGCACCGCAATACCTGCCTCGTTGGCCTCCAATTAATGCCTCGTTGCAAGGCAATTAATGCCGTTTCAGACTGCAATATGACACCCAAAGAAAAACGGCGGGACGGCGGCTGTTTTTAAGTGCATATTTGCAAGTAGCATGGGCAGGCTGCGGATAACCGCAAACGGAATGCCGCACACGTTGCCAACACATGCACTGCACAGGCCATGCGCACACAAAATGGGATACATTGTTTGGCCGATATAGGGAAATATCGTAAATTTGCACATACGGAAACAAGGGAAACAACGACACATCCATACCTATCAACACTGCAAAATGGGAAAAGTTCTAATGATTGGCGCGGGGGGAGTGGCCACCGTTGCCGCGTTCAAGATTGCACAGAACGCCGACGTTTTCACCGAGTTCACCATCGCAAGCCGACGCAAGGAGAAATGCGATGACATAGCAAAAGCCATCGGCAAGCCCGGCATAAAGACCGCACAGGTGGATGCCGACAGCGTGGAACAGCTCAAAGCCCTGCTCAACGAGGAGAAGCCGGACGTGGTGCTCAACCTCGCCCTGCCCTACCAAGACCTCACAATCATGGAGGCTTGCCTCGAATGCGGCTGCCACTACATAGACACGGCCAACTATGAACCGCGCGACGAAGCGCACTTCGAGTACTCGTGGCAGTGGGCTTACAAGTCACGCTTTGAGCAAGCCGGCCTCACTGCCATACTCGGCTGCGGCTTCGACCCGGGGGTCAGCGGTGTGTTCACGGCTTACGCGGCAAAGCATCACTTCGACGAGATACACACGCTCGACATCGTTGACTGCAACGCCGGAGACCACCACAAGGCTTTCGCAACCAACTTCAACCCGGAAATAAACATCCGCGAGATAACGCAAAAAGGGCTGTACTACAAGGACGGGCAATGGATAGAGACCGAACCGCTCGAAATCCACCAGCCACTGACCTACCCGAACATAGGCCCCAGAGAAAGCTACCTGCTCCACCACGAGGAACTTGAAAGCCTCGTGAAGAACTTCCCGACCATCCGTCAGGCTCGGTTCTGGATGACGTTCGGCGAGCAATACCTCAAACACCTTGACGTGATACAGAACATCGGGATGTCGCGCATAGACGAAGTGGAGTATGAAGCCCCGCTGGCCGACGGCTCCGGAAAGACTGTCAAGGTGAAGATAGTGCCGCTGCAATTCCTCAAAGCCGTGCTGCCCAACCCGCAAGACCTCGGCGCAAACTACGAAGGCGAGACGAGCATCGGCTGCCGCATCAGTGGCGTGAAGGACGGAAAGCCCCTCACCTATTATATATACAACAACTGCCGCCACCAAGATGCCTACAAGGAAACGGGTATGCAGGGCGTGAGCTACACCACGGGCGTGCCGGCAATGATAGGCGCAATGATGCTGCTAAAGGGCATCTGGCGCAAGCCCGGAGTGTGGAACGTGGAGGAGTTCGACCCCGATCCGTTCATGGAACAGCTGAACAAGCAGGGGCTGCCGTGGCACGAGGTGTTCGGAGGCGACCTCGAACTCTGACACGCCGACGGACAAACGACCGTCCGCGCCCCCTCGCCGGAAGCCTCCGGCAAGGGGCGCGGACGGCATGAAGAGGCGCGGACGGCACGCGAAACGCCCCCGAACCGCACCACGAAAAGAACAACAAAACAAGCAAAATATGGCAAAGGACAAGGAAGAGACGCCCGACATGGCGCCAAACGAGGGCAAACTGAAGGCTCTTCAGGCAGCCATGGCCAAGATAGAGAAAGACTTTGGCAAAGGCTCTATTATGAAACTGGGCGACGAGGAGATAGACAACGTGGACGTGATACCCACGGGAAGCATCGGCCTCAATGCCGCACTCGGTGTCGGCGGATACCCTCGCGGCAGGATAATAGAAATCTACGGCCCTGAATCGTCGGGCAAAACGACACTCGCAATACACGCCATCGCAGAAGCGCAAAAGGCCGGCGGCATCGCCGCATTCATCGATGCGGAGCACGCTTTCGACCGCTTCTACGCCGCAAAGCTCGGCGTTGATGTCAACAACCTTTGGATTTCGCAGCCCGATAACGGCGAGCAGGCACTCGAAATAGCCGACCAACTGATACGTTCCGCAGCCATCGACGTGCTCGTGGTGGACTCCGTGGCCGCCCTCACCCCCAAGAAGGAGATTGAGGGAGACATGGGCGACAGCGTGGTGGGACTTCAGGCGCGGCTGATGAGCCAGGCATTGCGCAAGCTCACGGCCACAATCAGCAAGACAAACACCACCTGCATCTTCATCAACCAGCTGCGAGAGAAAATCGGCGTGATGTTCGGCAACCCCGAAACAACCACCGGCGGCAACGCACTGAAGTTCTATTCGAGCGTCCGTCTCGACATCCGCAAGGTGTCGCCAATCAAGGACGGCGACAGCGTGATAGGCAACCAAGTGCGCGTCAAGGTCGTAAAGAACAAGGTGGCACCGCCATTCCGCAAGGCCGAGTTCGACATAATGTTCGGCGAAGGCATATCCAAGGTTGGCGAAATAGTCGACCTTGGCGTTGAGCATGGCATCATAAAGAAGAGCGGAAGCTGGTTCTCCTACGGCGAATCGCGCCTCGCCCAGGGCCGCGACGCAACGAAAGCACTGCTGCGCGACAACCCAGAGCTGTGCGACGAGCTTGAAGCGCAAATCATGCAGGCCATTTCCGACAAGGCGAATGAAAAGTGAATAACGGTCAAGGAATATGGTTTTCAAGTATGATTTCCTCATAATCGGCGCGGGAGTCGCCGGCATGAGTTACGCATTGAAAGTAGCACGGGCACACAAGGGGAAAATCTGCATGATATGCAAAACGTCGCTCGAGGAGGCCAACACGTCCTACGCACAGGGCGGAGTGGCATCGGTGACGAACCTAATTGCCGACAATTTCGAGAAGCACATAGAGGACACGATCATCGCCGGCGACTACATCAGCGACCGACGCGCCGTGGAACAGGTCGTGAGGAATGCCCCGGAGCAAATCAAGGAACTTGTGAGCTGGGGCGTAAACTTCGACAAAACCAAGACCGGCGACTACGACCTGCACCGCGAAGGCGGCCACTCGGAGTTCAGGATACTCCACCACGCCGACGACACGGGGGCTGAAATACAACGCGGACTCATGGCCGCCGTGCGCAGCAACGAAGCCATCGATGTGAAAGAGAACCACTTCGCCGTCGAGATAATCACCCAACACCACCTCGGAATAAGGGTGACGCGACGCTCACCGCACATCCAATGCTACGGCGCATACGTGCTGAACCCCGACACCGGAAAGGTGGACACCTACCTAAGCAAGGTCACCATCATGTGTACGGGCGGCTGCGGAGCGGTCTATCAGGCCACCACCAACCCCGTGATTGCCACCGGCGACGGCGAGGCAATGGTCTACCGGGCCAAGGGAACAGTGGCCGACATGGAGTTCGTGCAGTTCCACCCCACCGCCCTCTACCACCCGGGGGAGACCCATCCGGCATTCCTCATCACCGAGGCCATGCGCGGATACGGCGGCGTGCTGCGCCTGCCAGACGGCAGTTCGTTCATGGAGAAATACGACCCGCGCCTGTCGCTCGCGCCACGGGACATCGTTGCACGCGCGATAGACAAGGAAATGAAAATCCACGGCATCGACCACGTGTACCTTGACGTAACCCACAAGGACGCAGAGGAGACCCGCCACCACTTCCCCAACATCTACGCAAAGTGCAAGTCGATAGGCATCGACATCACGACAGACTACATCCCCGTGCGGCCGGCAGCCCACTACATGTGCGGCGGCATAAAAGTCGACCTCAACGGAGAGTCGAGCATCGAGCGGCTCTACGCCATTGGCGAGTGCTCCTGCACCGGACTGCATGGCGGCAACCGCCTCGCAAGCAACTCGCTGATAGAAGCCGTGGTCTACGCCGATGCCGCAGCGCGTCACTCTCTGGCCCACATCGGCGAGTACGACTTCAATGAGCGCGTGCCCGAATGGAACGATGAGGGCACCATGACGAACGAGGAGAAGGTGCTGATAACGCAGAGCGTCAAGGAGGTGGGGGCGATAATGAGCAACTACGTGGGCATCGTGCGCTCCGACCTGCGCCTCCATCGCGCATGGGATCGCCTCGACATGCTCTACGAGGAGACCGAACGCCTCTTCAAGCGCGTAAAGGCCAGCCGCGACATCTGCGAGCTTCGCAACATGATCAACGTGGGATACCTCATCACGCGATGGGCAATTGAGCGCAAGGAATGCCGTGGACTGCACTTCACGACCGACTATCCAATACACGCATACGACAAGAAATGAGCCGCACCCGGGGCGCAATCGCTCGCCAC
>CAZURD010000121.1:0-5926 GCA_964623445.1 uncultured Prevotella sp.
ATTTGATGCGCCCTCTCCGTTTCGTTGCCGTTTGGACTTCAAAGCCCGGCCAGTTCCATCACCTTGTCGATGGCTGCGCTAAGTCCGTCGGCGTTCTTTCCGCCTGCCGTAGCATAGTGGGGCTGGCCTCCTCCGCCGCCTTGGATGAGCTTTGCGGCTTCACGCACCATCTGACTGGCGTTCAGTCCGTGGTCGCTCACCATGTCATCGCTTAGCATCACGCTCAGCAGGGGCTTGCCGTCGGATACCGTTCCGATTGCGCAAAGCAGGCTGTCGGGCACGCTTTGGCGAATCTTGAACACCAAGTCCTTGGCCGCTGCGGCATCCATTGGCAGCACGGACGAGATTACTTTCACCCCATTCACGGTGCGTGCCTTGCCGATGAGCACATCTTTTGCGCGCTCCACGGCCTGCGCATGGAACTTCTCAATCTCCTTTTGCATTACGGAATGCTCCTCGATGTACTTCTCTATCACGCCCTTCAAGTCCTTGGCGTTGTTGAACAACGAGCGTATGGCTTTCAGGGAGTCTTCTATATTGTAGAGCATTTCCTCGCATTCCTTGCCCGTCTTGGCCTCGATGCGGCGCACGCCAGCGGCCACCGAGCTTTCGGCAGTAATCTTGAATATGCCTATGCGTCCCGTGGAACTTGCGTGTATGCCGCCGCAGAACTCACAGCTTGGGCCGAAACGCACCACGCGCACCTTGTCGCCGTACTTTTCTCCGAAGAGCGCGATTGCCCCCATCTGCCGTGCTTCTTCCATCGGCAGGTCGCGATGCTCGTCGAGTGGCAAGTCCTGGCGCACCATTTGGTTCACCATGCGCTCCACCTGCCGCAGCTCTTCGTCGGTCACTTTCTGGAAATGTGAGAAGTCGAAGCGGAGCGTGTCGTGGCTGACGAATGAGCCTTTCTGCTCCACGTGGTCGCCCAGCACCTTTTTGAGGGCGTAGTCGAGCAGGTGCGTCGCAGTGTGATTGGCCGCGCTTGCCGCCCTCTTGTCCGTGTCTACGCAGGCCATGAACTCCGCTTCGGGGTTCTTCGGCAGTTCTTTCACGATGTGGACGGTAAGGTTGTTCTCGCGCTTCGTGTCGATGACATCCACCGTTTCATGCTCGCTCACGAGCACGCCGGTGTCGCCCACCTGTCCGCCCATTTCGCCATAGAAGGGCGTTACGTCGAGCACCAACTCATAGTAGGATGCCTTTTTCTGCGTCACGCGGCGGTAACGGAGTATGCGGCAGTCGTGTTCGGTATAGTCATAGCCCACGAAACGCTGTTCGCCCGGCCGCAGGACGGTCCAGTCGCTGCTTTCCACCACGGCGGCGTTGCGTGCGCGTGCCTTTTGCTTCTCCATCTCCTTGGCGAACTGCGCCTCGTCGACGGTGTATCCGTTCTCACGGCAAATCAGCTCCGTGAGGTCGAGCGGGAATCCGTATGTGTCGAAAAGGCGGAACGCCTGCGCCCCGTCGAGCTGCGTCTGGCGGTGCGCTTTCAGTTCGTCCATGGCTCCATTGAGCAGGTTGATGCCCTTTTCGAGCGTGCGGAGGAAAGCCTCTTCCTCCTCTTTCATCACGCGACCGATCAGCTCCCGCTGCGCTTCCAGCTCGGGATATGCCTTGCCCATTTCAATGATGAACGTGGGCAGGAGCTTGTACATGAACGCCTCTTTCTGCCCGAGGAACGTGTACGCATAGCGCACGGCACGCCGGAGGATGCGCCTTATGACATATCCGGCCTTGGCGTTGCCCGGCAACTGGCCGTCGGCGATGGAGAATGCCACTGCGCGGAGGTGGTCGGCCACCACGCGCATGGCCACGTCTGTGTTCTCATCCTTGCCATATTCCTTTCCGGTGAGGCGTGAAATCTCGCGTATTATGGGCTGGAATATGTCCGTGTCGTAGTTGGAGTGCTTTCCTTGCAGTGCCCGCACGAGCCTCTCGAAGCCCATGCCAGTGTCTATTACGTTCATGGAGAGCTTCTCCAGCGAGCCGTCAGCCTTTCTGTTATACTGCATGAAGACGAGGTTCCATATCTCGATCACCTGCGGATTGTCTTTGTTCACCAGCTCGCGTCCCGGCGTTTGCGCCTTTTCCTCGGGCGTTCTGGAGTCGAGGTGTATTTCCGAGCAGGGGCCGCAAGGGCCGGTATCGCCCATTTCCCAGAAGTTGTCGTGCTTGTTCCCGTTTATAATATGGTCTGCCGGCACATGCTTTGCCCAGTAGCCAGCGGCCTCATCGTCGCGGGCGAGTCCCTCTTCGGGCGAGCCTTCGAACACCGTCACGTACAAATCGGCCGGGTCGAGGTGCAGAACGTCCACGAGATACTCCCATGCCAGATCGATCGCACCCTCCTTGAAGTAGTCGCCGAAGCTCCAGTTGCCGAGCATCTCGAACATGGTGTGGTGGTAAGTGTCGTGACCCACCTCTTCGAGGTCGTTGTGTTTCCCGCTCACGCGCAGGCACTTCTGAGAGTTGGCGCGGCGTCGCGGTTCGGGGTCGCGCGTGCCGAGGATGATGTCTTTCCACTGATTCATGCCAGCGTTGGTGAACATCAGAGTTGGGTCGTCCTTGATGACCATCGGCGCCGAGGGCACAATGGTATGCCCCTTCGACTCGAAAAACTTCTTGAACGAGTCGCGTATGTCATTGGCTGTCATCATAATAGTTGTGTCTTGATTTTGCAAAATCCTTTGAAATCCTTGCAAAGATACGCCCTTTTCCGTATATTTGCAAATGTTTAACAGCAGAATCGACTTATCAACCTCCTTACATGACGCCAAACGACGGCAAGAACCTGAAGCTATACTACACAATAAGCGAGGTGGCCGAGATGTTCGGCCTCAACGACAGCACTCTCCGTTATTGGGAGCGTGAGTTTCCCTCGCTCAAGCCGAAGATAAGCGGTTCGGGCAAGACGCGGCAGTATTCCGCCCGCGAGATTGAGCAGATACGCCTCATTCACAACCTCGTCAAGGTGCGCGGCTTCAAAATATCGGCGGCAAAGAAGATTATGAGCACCAACCGCACGGGGGCGGACAAGACCGCCGAGGCACTCGAACGGCTGGGCAACGTGCGCGAAGAACTCGTGCGGATGAAGCGCATGATAGACTCGCTGACGTGACCGCCTTGCGCTATTGGGCGGTCGGGAGGCCGGCAAGTCAAGGCGCATCGCGCTTCCGCTGCGGCCTTGCCGTGCCGAGTTGCATGGCTTGATTCCCGTCCACGGCCGGTGGCGGCGACATGCGTGGAATCAATCCGGGGCTTAGAGTTTCCTCCTCATCATTTCGTCTGTGAAGTCGAGCAGAGCCTGCTGGCGTTGCTTGCCCACCGATATGCGGTCGAGGCAAGCCTTTCCTTTCGCATAGAACTCCTCTATCTTGCGCTGGCACAGTTCGCGGATGCCGAGCTGGTCGTATATTGACGTGATTGCGGCCACTTTCTCTTCGCGGTCGAACTCCTGCGCCCCGAGCCACATTTCCAGTTCCGCCCTCTGTGCGGCGTTGGCTCTCAGGCAGGCATTTATGAGCATGTACGTCTTCTTGTTCGACACGATGTCGCCCCCGATAGCCTTTCCGAACACTGCGGGATCGCCGTAGACATCAAGCAAGTCGTCCTGCAACTGGAATGCAAGGCCGATGTTCAGTCCGAACTCGTAGAGGTTTGCCGCGTCGGCATCGGGTGCATCGGCCAGCATTGCCCCCATCTTCATGGCGCAGGCCAGCAGCACGCTCGTCTTCAACCGAATCATTTCGATGTACTCTTCCTCCCTCACGTCGTTGCGTTGCTCAAAGTCCATGTCGTATTGCTGGCCCTCCCCGATTTCGAGCGCGGTCTCGGTGAAGAGCGCGAGCACTCCCGGCAGCTTCTCGTCGGGGCACTGCGCCATGCGCTGGTAGGCCATCACGAGCATGGTGTCGCCCGACAGTATGGCCGTGTTGGCGTTCCACTTGCGATGCACCGTAGGCTTGCCGCGCCGCAGGTCGGCGTTGTCCATCAGGTCGTCGTGCAGCAGCGTATAATTATGGTATGTTTCAAGTGCGCAGGCTTGGTCGAGAATGCGCTCCGGGTCGTCCTTGTAGAGATTGTATGAGAGCATCATCAGCACCGGGCGTATGCGCTTGCCGCCCATTGAAAGCACATATTTTATGGGTTCATAGATGGATGATGGCTGTCTGTCGTAGCGTATGCCGGCGATGTACGCATTGACCATTTGCAGCAGTTCTGTTGATGTCTTCATTCGTATTCAGGTTGTTTTGTTCTCTATTTGCACCGTCCTTGTCCGTTGGCGGCTCACAGTTTGAAAACTATCGGTATCTGCACCATTGCGCGGCACGGCTCGTCGTTCTGCACTCCGGGTGTCCATCGCGGCATGGCCCGCAGCACGCGCAACGCCTCCCTGTCGCACAAGGGGTGGAGTTTCTGCACTATCGTGATGCCCGTGACAGAGCCGTCGGCCTCCACTATGAACCTCGCCACCACCGTTCCCTCTATCTTCTGGCGTTGTGCGCCTCGCGGATAGTGCAGGTTCTTCGTCAGCCAGCGCATCAGTTCCGCCGGCCCTCCGGGGAATTGCGGCAGGTTTTCCACCACGCGCAGTCGCATGGGGTTCTGCGCGGGGGGGATGTCTGGCTTCGGCTCGGCCTCGCTGGCCGTGTCGCCGATGCCGCTGGCAGTGCTGTCCGCCGCGTTCTCGGCGGCCGTGTCCTCCTCCTCGGCCATGCTCGTCTCAGCCGTTTTCTCCTCCACCACGCGCAGCCTTGCCGGCTCTGGCGCGGGCTTTGGCTCTGGCCTGACGACGCGCATCAGCTGCTCCGGCGGGATCATCGGCACGTAGCCGTCGTCGCGTGGCATGTCGGCGAGCAGGTTGCGTGCATCGCCCTCGATCTCCGCATCGCCGCTGTTGAACTCCATCGCGACATAGGCCACGGCGAGCACGAGCACCAATCCCAGCAGAAACCACGTCGTGTGCCCCTGCTCCAAGTCAGCCTCGCGTGACTTCTTAATGTCCATCCGCTGTATAATATTCGCCGCAGTTTCGCGTTATTAAACATGGGCGATGCCCCAATGTGCCACAAAATTAGTTCGTATATTTCAAATATGGCGGTCATTTGCCGACAAAATAGCTTAAAGAGATGAAAAAAGTTGTTTTGGCATCGCTGTTGCTTTGCGTGGCTTCGATGGCGTTGGCGCAGGAGAGCCAGACGGCTTTCAACTTCCTGCGGCTGCCCGTCAGCGCACACGTGTCGGCATTGGGCGGCGACAACATCACGATAGTGGAGGACGACCCGACGCTCATCTTCCACAACCCGGCTCTCATCACGTCGGTGAGTGACAAGTCGATCAACGTGAACTGGATGACCTACATGGCCGGCTCAAACACTGCCAGCGCATCGTTCGTCAGGCAGTGGGGCGAGCGTGCCTCGTGGGGCGTGGCCGCTCAATACTTCGACTACGGCTCCATGCGCGAGGTGACGGCCTCAAACGAGGAGACGGGCACGTTCTCCGCGCGCGATGTCGCCGTGGGCGGCTCGTTCGCATACATACTCTCCAGCCGCTTCGCCGGCGGCGTGACGGCCAAGTTCGTGTCTTCTACCATAGCCAGCTACACCGCGCTTGGCGTTGCCGTCGACCTCGGATTGAACTATTATGACGAAGATCGCGGGCTGTCCATCTCGGCCGTGGCGCGAAACCTCGGCGGGCAGGTGAAAGCCTACGACGACGACTTTGAGAAGATACCGTTCGACTTGCAGGTTGGCATCACGAAGCGTCTCGGGCACTCACCGCTGCGGTTCTCGGCCACGCTCACCAAGCTCCACGACTGGGACGAGAGCTTCCTGAAGCACGTTGCACTCGGCGCTGACGTTTTCCTCGGCAAGACAATATACATTGCCGGCGGCTACAACTTCGGGCGTTCCAAGCAGATGGG
>CAZURD010000122.1:0-5907 GCA_964623445.1 uncultured Prevotella sp.
CGTGATGGCGCGGGGCGGCGGAAACAGCGACATCGCGCTTGCCGCAGAGAGGGCGCATTGTGCAAACGGACGGCATCCACCTGCGCTGTAATGACTTTTTCATTAAATATTATTCCCAAATATTAGTTTAGTTTGATTTTTTTTTGTTTCTTTGCACCAAAGGATGGAAAAAGTCCGGAAGCGGAATCACAACCACAAGCAAAGCCATAGGCGGCCTTAGGCCGGTATGGGTAGTAAACAAAACACCCCCGAGACAATTGTCCGCTGGAGGGCTAAGGATAAAACTAAACAATAGGAATCTATGCAGAAAAAGCTGAGTTTAGCAGTGATTGCCTTGTGTATCGCTCCGTTGGCCATGGCCCAGAGCACTTTGCCGCAGGGCGAGCAAAGCGAGATGGAGAGCGAGCAGGCTTTCACTTTCACCGAGGCGCAGCTGGGCGAGGATGCCGACATGAGCGACAACGTTATCATAGTCAGCTCGAACAGCAACATCTACGCCTCCGAGGTGGGCTACCTGTTCAGCCCGGCGCGGTTCAGGTACAGAGCCTTGGACCAGAAGTACAACGAGATTTTCATCAACGGCGCGCCCATGAACGATGCCGAGACGGGCCAGTTCCGCTACTCGCTCATAGGCGGACTGAACAATCAGGCGCGTGACGTGGAGTACTCGCTGCCATTCGAGTCGAACCGCTTCACGATGTCGGCAGCGGCCGGTTCGAGCAACTACAACTTCCGCCCGAGCCACTACGCCGCCGGCAACCGCATCGCTATCACCGGCGCAAACCGCAACTACGTGCTGCGCGGAATGTACACCTACAATTCCGGACTGTCGCCAAAGGGCTGGGCTTTCACGGGGAACCTCACGTATCGCTGGGCAAACCGTGGATACGTGAAGGGCACATTCTACAACTCCCTGTCCTACTTCCTCGGGGTGGAGAAGGTGTTCAACGATCAGCACAGCCTGTCGCTCGTGACATGGGGCAACCCCACGGAACGCTCATCGCAAGGCCCTGCCACAGACGAGAGCTACTGGCTGGCGAACAGCAACTACTACAACCCCTACTGGGGCTACCAGAACGGGGAGGTGAGGAACTCGCGCGTGATAACCGACTTTGCCCCGACGGCACTGCTCACGTGGGACTGGAAGATCAGCGAGACAATGAAACTCACCACCGCGCTTAGCGGAAAGTACAGCATGTACAAGAGTACGAAGCTCAACTACAACAACGCTGACAACCCGCAGCCTGACTACTGGAAGAACCTTCCCAGCAGCTACTACGACGTGTGGGACGAGACCGACGCAACAAACCGCACCGAAGCGGGGCTGCAAAACTGGTGGACGGCCTACAACTACTTCACGTCATCGGAGGCCAACAGGCAGATAAACTGGGACAGGCTCTACGAGGCCAACCGCAACGCATCGGCGCAAGGGGCCGACGCGATGTACTTCATCCAGGCAAAGAACAACGATCAGCTGGCATTCACGCTCTCGTCGTCGCTGAAAACCGACCTGACGAAGAACTCGTCGCTCGACCTCGGCTTCATGCTCTCCACGACAAAGGGTATGCACTACCAGACGATGGAAGACCTGCTCGGGGCTACCACCTACCACAACATAAACACCTACGCCCTCGGGACATACTCGGCAGACGACCCCAGAGTGCAGTACGACCTGAACAACTACAATGCAGTGGTGGGCGTGGGCGACCGCTTTGGCTATGACTATAATATTAAGGTGAACAAGGCCAACGTGTGGTCTACCTACACTATCCAGTCGAATGCTATACGCGGCTTCATCAGCGGACGCATCGGCGGCACGTCGATGTGGCGCGACGGCAAGATGCGTAATGGTCTCGCTCCCGACAACTCCTATGGCAAGAGCGGCACGGCACGCTTCCTCGACGGCGGAGGCAAGGTTGGCATCGCCGCCGACCTCGGGCGCGGAAGCCTGCTCACGCTCGGATTCGGCTTCGAGGCGAAAGCGCCACAGGCCTCAAAGTCATTCCAAGCGCCGGAAATCAACAACGACTTCGTGCTCAACCTCACGAACGAGAAAATCCAAAGCTACGAAATCGGCTATCAACTCGACTGCTCCTGGCTGCACGCCAACATCAATGCATACTACTATCACATGACCGACGTGACGGAATGGCAGCAGTTCTACTCCGACTACGACAACTCGTTCTCCTATGTTTCGCTCACCGGAGTGGAGAAAGAGGCCTACGGAGTGGAGTGGGGACTGGAGTTCAAGGTTACGTCCGCAATCAGCATCAAGTCGTTCGGTACATGGAGCGATGCCAAGAACCTGAACAATTCCAACGTGCGCTACATGGAATCGAATAGTGCGGAGATGCACGACGACATCTGCATGAACAAGGGAATGCGCGAGAGCGGCACGCCGTTGTCGGTCTACAACGTCGGAGTGAGCTATCACGCAGGCGGCTGGTACATCGACCTCAACGGCAATTACTACGACCGCATCTACCTGAGCTACGCGCCGAACCTGCGCTATCAGGCCTACCTCGAAAGCGTTGGCAACTTCGATGGCAACGAATACGACGTGCCTGAGCAGCTGAAAGGCAAGGGAGGATTCATGCTCGATGCCTCGATAGGGCGCACCATATACCTCAAGAAAGGAATGCTCTCCGTCAACCTCTCGCTGACCAACATCCTCAACAACCGCAATATAACCACGGGAGGATATGAGTCAAGCCGCTCCGACAACACGTTCGACGACGGCAGCCTCAACAGCACGCGCACTTACAAGTTCTCGAAGAACCCCAAGCTCTACTATGCCTACGGCATCAACGGAATGCTCAACATCACTTACAGATTCTAAAAACACATTGTGACGATGAAAATAGCAAAATATCTCATGCTCTCTCTGGCTTGCGCGGCCTTCGCCTCCTGCATGGACGGCGACTGGGACGAGCCGTCGGGCGACCCCTCGCCATTCGGCAACAACAGCCTGGAAGAGACAAACGTAGTGACCATCGCCGAGCTGAAGGAGATGTACAGAAGCGTGTTCGATGCAAGCTCCGACCGCATCGAGCAGGTGACAGAGGACTTGCAGATAAAGGGTTGGGTGACGGGCAACGACATCCAAGGCAACATCTACCAGCAAGTGTCCCTGCAAGACGAGACGGGAGCAATCATCATCGGCATCTCACAAGGCGGCCTCAACGGTATGCTGCCCATCGGTCGGCAGATACTCGTGGAGCTGAAGGACCTCTACGTGGGCGGCTACCGCCACCAATGCCAAATAGGCGCACCCTACAACAGCGGCATAGGACGCATGGATCGCTTCACGTGGCAGGAGCACTTCAAGGTGATTGGCGAAATAGACACGGCCAAGGTGAACTCCCTTGTGACCGACTTCTCAACCGACATGGACATGTTTGACAACAACACGAAGCTGATGACGTTCCGCAACGTGGTGCTCTCTGAGGCGGACGGGACGGCCACTTACGCTCCCGACGACGGCAGCGTGTCACTCTCGGCCAACTGCGTGAACCGCAACATCGACGGGGCTTCCAACGTGGTGCTGCGCACAAGCACCTACGCTGACTTCGCAGCTGACACCATGCTCACGGGCAAGGTGAACATAACGGGAATCTTTACGCGCTACAACAACACGTGGCAGATACTCATGCGCACCGTGGACGACGTGCAACCGGCAGAATGAAACTATCAATAGATAATGATTATGAAGAAGACTTTTCAGCTCATGATGGCATTCGCCATCGCGGCGTTCACGCTCACCTCGTGTGAGGATGTGCCCGAACCATACGATGTTCCGACCGGCGACGATAGCGGCGAGCCTGTGGAGGGCGAGTACCTCAACGAGACGTTCGCCAGCAGCTTCGGCGAGTTTACGCTCGAAGAGGTGTACGGTACGCCGTGGGTGATAGACTATAGCACGGCAAAGGCCACGGGATATGACAACAGCACGGGTACAACCACGCCGTCGGAGAGCTATCTCGTATCGCCATCCGTCGACCTGAGCAACTCCGAGGGGGCTTACCTCCAGTTCCAGTACATCTTGCGATACGCCACTAACTATGGCACGCCGAAGGATGGAGTGGAGAACAAGGTGCTCATCACCACCGCATACACGGGCGATGCCACCACCACTGAATGGGACGACATCACCGGTGAACTGACTGAAGGCTCAGACTGGGATGTATGGTATGACTACACCTATAACCTCGATGAGAAGTACATCGGACAGCCCGATGTGCGCGTGGCACTCTACTATGCCTGCGAAGAAAACTCAGCAACGTGGGAGGTGAAGAACCTTACTCTCCTCGAAGGCTCTGCGGATGAGGGCGACAGCGGAGACTCCGGCACAGATGTGGTGCCCGCTGAAGGCGACGGTACGGAGGCTTCGCCATACAACGTCACGGCAGCCATGAACGTTGGCACGGCCGAAGGTGTCTACGTGAAAGGTTATATTGTGGGCTATGTTTCTGGCCTTAGCTACTCCTCGGGAACCGTGTTCTCCTCGGACACCTGCACCGTTACGACGAACATCCTTATCGCGGCTGCGGCAGGGGAGACCGACGGTGATGTGTGTATGCCTGTGCAACTGCCCTCCGGCGACGTGCGCAACGGCGTGAACCTCTGCGACAACAAGGGCAATCTCGGGCAGGAAGTGCTGCTATATGGAAACATCGGCACTTACTTCAGCGTGCCGGGCGTGCGCAGTGTGACCTATGCTACGGTGGGCGGACAGGAGTTTGGCACGAAACCGTCCGACGATGAAGAGGTTGTGGAAGGCCTCCTCTCGGAAACGTTCGCCTCCGGAATAGGCTCGTTCTCAATCGTGGACATCGACCTCGGCGGCATGAACTACGTCTGGTCGCATACCAGCTCGTATAGCTGCATGAAGGCATCGGCATACTACAACAGCTCAAATACCGCCGCAGAGAGCTGGCTCGTCTCTCCCGCATTCAGCCTGCAAGGCGTGCAATCGCCTGTACTCACGTTTGAGAACGCCGTGAACTATCTTTACAGCGATGCTCTATCAGACCACCTGAAACTGCTCGTGAGCACCGACTATGACGGCGGCGGAGACGTGTATGCGGCCACATGGACGGAGTTGAGCTTCTCGCCGGAACCCGAGACAGACAACAGCTTCACGTTCGTCACAAGCTCGGCAAGCCTGTCCAGCTATGCAGGTGAGGCCAAGGTGTACATCGCTTTCAAGTACACGAGCACTACATCGTGCGCTCCCACGTATGAACTGAAGAACCTCGTCGTGAGCGATGGGGGCACGTCGGACGATGACGACGAGGATCAAGGCGACTCCGGCGAGGTGAGCGGAAACACGATTACCGTTGACCTCAGCACCTTTGGATACTCGAATGCAGATGATGTAGACGACATAGAACTTACGGATGGCACAGTGCTTACTTTCGCGCAAGAGGGAGGTTACAATCATCCGAAATATTATGATGCAACCAATGGAGTGCGCATGTATGCGCTAAACTCCCTCACTATCTCTGCCGGCAGCAAGACAATCGTTGGTGTCACGCTGGAGTGTGATTCATATAGCGGAACAACGTATGTTGGTAACGAACAGCTTTACGCGGAAGCTGGTGGCACAAACATTACGCCGACCGTTAGCAACACAACCGTTACGTTCAGCGGATTCAGCAGCAACACGCTGAAGATAATCAACGACTGGACTAGCAATTCGGGAGGCACGCAACTGCGAATACAAATAGTGGAAATCACTTACGCGGAATAACTGATAAGAATGTGATTGCCGCTTTACCTTAACCGCAGACGTATTTCCCTTAGACCGGCGATTCTTTCATTGCCACTTGCTTTGCAAATGCCAACATGAACAAAGCAAGTGGCAATGACGTTTTTATGGAAAATCACATGATGTCGTATTTGCCG
>CAZURD010000123.1:0-5783 GCA_964623445.1 uncultured Prevotella sp.
GCCTCAAAAACTCATCCCAAATCATCGCACGATAAATTCAAAACAGCTTCTGAAACTCCGTAATGTGCGTGTCGTGCCTTGGCTGCGTACTGCCTTATGCCGGCACATATATGACATTCTTGCCTTGGAACCACTCTTCGGTGAACCATTGGCTTATGGGCTGCACTTCGGCGAGGTGGCGGAAAGGCCGTATTTCTGCGCTCACGTCGCCGCCTTTGAGGCACAATATGCCGTTCGGCATGGAGTTGCGCTGTTTTACTGTGAAGTTTTTCCTCACCAGTTTCATAAGGTCGGGCAGTGCCATCACGGCGCGGCTCACCACAAACTCGTAGTGCCCGTGCTCGTCTTCGCCGCGCATCTGGGCTGCCTCGCAGTTCGTCAGACCTATGGCCTTTGCCACTTCGGAGGCCACCTTGATTTTCTTGCCAGTGCCGTCGATGAGCTTGAAGCGGCATTCGGGGAACATTATGGCCAACGGAATGCCGGGAAAACCGCCACCGGTGCCGAGATCCAGGATGGTTGTCCCCGGCCTGAAGTTGATGGCTTTGGCAATGGCAAGCGAGTGGAGGATGTGGTGTTCGTATAGGTTGTCGATGTCCTTGCGCGACACAACGTTAATCATGGCGTTCCACTCCCGGTAAAGTTGGTCGAGCTGTGCGAACTGGTTGCGCTGTGCCTCCGTGATGTTGGGAAAATATTTCAGTATCTTTTCCATCTTGATTGGGCGTTATTTCTTTATGAGGTCTTTGAGCTCGCCGTTGCCGATGTGCAGCTCTGTCAGCCCGTTTTCGTAGGGGGCGATCTCGTATGGGTTGTAGATGAAAGTCATTCCGTCGGCATCAAGCACGAAATTCTCTGTGACGAACATGCTCGTTGCGTTGAGATAACCTTTCTCGTGCAGCTCGTCTATGGATTTTGCCCCAACCTCGTCCTGAAGCTCTTGCAGCAATGTGGCAGTGAGTTGCCGCTCGTAGCCCGCCACGAGCAGGTCGTTGAGCTTCACCTGTCGCCCCGTGTTCGTGTCGAAGTTGATGGCAGTCTTCAGTCTGACGCTATGCGCTCCGCCCTCAAAGTATTCGTGCGTAGCTATATAAGAAATGTATCCCGGGCGTTCGGTTCTGGCCTCGGTGTCGAGAGTGTACCAATATTCGTACCATTGTTTGCGTTCATCGTTGCCACGGTCGGCCTTGTAGAAAGGTGTAAGGAAATTCACGTAGTCGCTCGTGTATGTGGTGACGAAAGAGTCTGCGGCTTCGCGCAGGCTGTTGGCGGGCGAGCGGAAGAGGTAGAGGCAGAGCGCGTCATTGATGGCTGAGGCTGTGGTGTCGTTGCCGGCGGCGAAGCAGACGTTGAGTTTCACGCTGCATTCCGGGGCATCTTCGTCTGCGGTGAGTGCCACTTGCCGTTCCACCGTGAAGCTGTCCATTGGCACTTGGCGTGGCTCTTTTTTCTCTTCGCAGGCCAATGCCGTTGTCAGGAGCGATAGGCAGATGGCAAGTTGGAGTGTGTAGCGTGAGATTGTCATTGTCGGTTGGTTGGAAAATGAGTTTGGCTCTCAGGCCAAACCCTCTGTTATTGTGTGGTGTAAAAACCGGTTCGCGACGGTTATGGGCGGCAAAGGGCATCGTTTGCCCTTGTGTCGGGAGGCTTTCCGTCGTCAGTCATTTTGCGGCGCGCAGGATGATGCTTGTCGCACCGATGGTGAAGAGCTTCCCGTCTTCGATCACGCGCCGTTCACGTGGGCCGAGCAGTTCGTTGTCGACGAACGTCCCCGTGTTGCTTGGGCCGTCGCGCAGGGTATATTTCAGTCCGCCTTTCTTGTCGCGTGACACGTTGATCACGCAATGCAGCATGTCAACGCTTGGGTCTACGGTTTCTATCGGGGTGTTTATCGGATTGCCCTTCATGTATCGGCCAATCGCGTTGTCGCCCATTCGGAGTGGAATCACCTGCTTGTAGTGGAACACGTTCTCTATCACCACGATTGCGCCGAACTCCGCATCGCGGCTATTTTCTTCGGGATTCTCCTCCTTTTGCAGGGGGCGCAACTTCGACACGCCTATGCGTATCTTGAAATCTTTGCCGCATTGTGTGCAGTTGAACACAAGCGTTTGGCCTGCCTCGTATTTCGTTTCGTCGAAGACAACGTAGTTGTCGCACTTCGGGCACCTTACTCTCTTCATCTTTTCTTGTAGACCCAGGCTTGTTCAAACTGCTTGTTGCTTCTCACGTTGCGCAGAGCCGAGTAGGCATCGGCTTCGCTGGCATAGCATCCGTAGACCACGCGCACGATGTCGTTGGCCACATATACCGTTGCCTCCTCGTACCCCTCGGAGTGGAGTTTGTCGACGAATGCTTCCGCGTTGCGCCTTGTGACGCGGCTTGCAAGCACGATGCAGAACGGCTTATCGTCCACAGAGGGCTTCACTTCGACTTCTGTCGTGGCTTCGTTCTCGCTTTCCGTGACAGTAGGCGATGCCTCTTCTTCAGCCGTGGTGCTCTCGACAACCTCCTCTTCCTTTGGCTCTGCACTGACGGAGAGGCTCGGTTGTACTATGGATGGCACGATGCTGCCTTGCAGACTGCCAGTGGGCAGCCCTTGACGATTGCTGTTTGAGATTGGCGGAGTGATGGCGAAGAATGCTATTATGGCCGCCGCCACGGCCACGGCGTTGCGAAGCCACGCCACCTTTATCTTGATTACGTTCTGCTCTTCCTCGTTTGTCGTCTTTTTGCCGTACTCTTGTTGCGCCTTGTCGGTGGCGTTGGCCGTACCCATCTCGGCAGGCGATGCCTTTCCGGAAGCCGACGATGAGTCTTGCGACTTGGCGCGTGTGCCCTCCGAGAACGGTTGCATCTCGAACGAACCTAAGCCATACAGCTCTGGTGTCAGCACGCCGGCTTCACACGGTTCAAACTGGTAGTTGCCGTCTTCGTTGAGGAAGAGCACTCCAATGTCGTTGAGTTCGTATGAGCCTTCGTTCTGAATGTGTTGCTTTAGCTCATTGACTTCAGCCTCGATGCGTTGCACTGCTTCCGGATAGCTGATGTCGTAGGCTTCCACGTAGGACTGTGCCAACAATGAATCGTTGAGCTTCAACTGCGGGTTGAAGCCCAAAGTGCGTAGCGGAGGCAGGAAAAGCTGGTCGCCTTCGTCGTAACGAGCCTCTATGTGGTGGGTCATAAAGCCCCCCAAACCGGGTACAATGACGCACTCGTAGTCGAGGAGTAATATCTCGATGTGTCTGTCTAACTCTATCACAAATGCAAAATTAGTGCTTTTTCGTGAACGGACAAGCGAATAAGTAGCCAAAAAATGCGTTGTCAGGGCAAAAAGGCGGAGGGGCGATAAGGCATCGGTTGGCATGGTTCGCATATTCCGTTGCAGTGAAACGGGGCTTGTTTTGCGTGCGGGCATTGGCGTATCGGGGTAAGTAAGATGCGCCAATGCCGCTTTGGCAGGCAGGTAAAGGAAAGGGCGGCAAATTTCTTTTTTGTATGTATTCTTCTTCCCGTTTGGAATATAATTGCTACTTTTGCAGCGACATTATATATGATTTGTAAATGGAATACAAGGAAACTGATGTAAAGGGAGTGTTCGTCCTGGAACCAAAGGTGTTCGTTGATGCCCGTGGATATTTCTTCGAGTCGTGGCGCAAGTCAGATTTTGAAAGCCATGTGGGCTCGGTTGATTTCATTCAGGACAACGAGTCGCGATCCACTCGCGGCGTGCTTCGTGGACTGCATTACCAGCGCGGCGAGGCATCGCAGGCCAAGCTCGTGCGTGTGATAAAGGGCAGTGTGCTTGATGTAGCCGTGGATATGCGCCGCAGCAGTCCCACGTTCGGGCATCATGTGATGGTGGAGCTGACAGAGGACAACAAGCGTCAGCTTTTCATCCCGCGCGGTTTTGCCCATGGCTTCCTCGTGCTTAGCGATTATGCCATCTTTACTTATAAGGTGGACAATGCTTATGCGCCGCAGGCTGAAGCCAGTGTCAGGTTTGACGACCCTCAGTTGGGAATCAAATGGCCCATCGACACCGCCGAGGCCATCCTTAGCGATAAAGACCGCAAGGCCGTGCCTTTTGCCGAGGCAGAGTATTTCGATTGACCTTTCATGGCTGCGGCATATCTCGTGCCGTGGCTTTTTGTTGCATGATGAAAAACTGCCGGATTGTTGTCCTGAGGCTGGCGGGAGCTTTGTGTGCCATGTCTGGCTTTGTGTCGTGTGGTGGGGGCAAGGCTGCGGATGAGCAGTTGGCAACGGAAGACAAACATGCCAAGGCTCTGTTTCAGGGCATTTGGATAGACGAGGAAACCGAGAGCGTGGTATTCCGCGTTGAGGGTGACACTGTGTATTACCCCGATGCCATCAATATGCCGATGTATTTCAGCATTGTTGGAGATACGCTTATGATGGGTTCGCCGTCAATAAAGTATCCCATACAGAAGCAGACGGCAGACCTCTTTTGGTTTCGCAATCCCAATGGGGACATCATCAAGCTCGCCAAGAGCCGCGACACAATCTCTGTCTTGGCTTTTGGCGGAGAGCAGCCAGAGCCTGTGGCAGTCAGTGAGGTTGTGAAACGCGACACTGTTGTGGTATATGGCGGTGAACGTTACCATTGTTACGTGGCCGTGAATCCCACTCAGTATAAGGTGCTGCGGATGGCATTTAATGACGATGGCGTTGCCGTGGAGAATGTTTACTATGACAATATCGTGCATTTGAGCGTGTTCCACGGTGCGCGGCAGGTGTATTCGCGCGATTTCAAGAAAGCCATGTTCGATCGTCTTGTGCCGGAGCAATTCCTGTCGCAGGCGATCTTGAGCGACATCGTGTTTGATGGCGTGACCTCGGATGGGTTCCACTTCCACGCATCGCTTTGTATGCCGGACGCAGCGAGTTGCTATGTTGTTGACACGCGCATATCGTTTGATGGCGAGATGGAAATGGAACTTGTGGACTGACTGTGCCCGGATGGCGTGCTACGCTCTTTCGATCTGAGTGCAAATAAGCTAATGACCCGCCTTTGTGGATGTTGATTCCATCAAAGGCGGGTCGTGAACGTTTTTTGCTTAGGGCTGTTTTTGTAGTGCAGTGCTTATTTTGCGTAGCCCACGGGCATATAGATGAGCGGTTTCATTTCGGCCTTGATGCCAAGGAATTTCTGCATGGCTGAAACATCATCGCCAGCATAGCAGCATACGGTGGCAAGCCCTTTGGACGCACAGTGCAGGTAGACGTTCTGCATGACAGCCCCTGCGTCAATGCCGCAGATGGCAAGGTTGTTGTTTTGCAGCGACGTGTCTGATGCAATCACCAGCACCAATGGGGCTGTCTGTATGAACTTGTTGCGTCCGCCAGCCTCACGGCGGAGGTCACTGCTGCCGATTTTCACGAGCGTGTTGGTCTTGGCATCGTAGCGGAACGTGCCGTCGGCCTTGCCCACGTAGACAGTGATGTCTTGCCTGTTCATGGCAGATGGCACGGTGAGATGACCATCGGCTCTGTTTACGCCAGTTGCCGCCCACAGCAGGTCGGCGATGTCTTGGTCTGTCAAAGCCTTGTCGGCGAACTCACGTGTAGACTTGCGGTCTTGCAATGCTTTAAGCAGGCTTCCCTCGTTGGTGCTCTTCTGTGGGGTGGGGAGGCTCACGTCTTGTGCGCTGGCGTTGCAGTTGAATGCTGTCAGCCCTATCAATGCGGCGAATGCTGCGGCATAAAGATTGTTCTTTTTCATGTGGATGTTGCTTTTGTTCATTGCAAAGGTAGGGCAA
>CAZURD010000124.1:0-5737 GCA_964623445.1 uncultured Prevotella sp.
AGAACACGAATGACGAGCCTGCCACCGTGCCGAGCAGCGGAATGAGCAGTATGGTTAGTATAAACGTCATGCTGTTGTTTGTTGATGGTGTTTCCGTCGTAACCAATTTAGCCCCAATCGGCCGTTATGCCGTTATTGCGTTGGGAGAGTCTTTCGTTAAACTCTTCGCCTGCTTCCGCGCTCCTGCTGGCATCTTGTCTTCCGTCTCGTCTCGGCGTAGCCCGCTACGCTTTCGGTGAGGCCGTAAGCCAATCTGCACGGCATGACCGGCAGAATCAGTCTGAAGCCTAACGGCCGATTTGGGTTAATGCAGGCGGTGCGGGAGTTTCAGGGCGTTGTCTGCGTGTTCCCTGATGCTCCCGCACCGCCACAGAGACATTCCATTGGCCTTAGAAGCTGTTTTGAATTTCCACAAAAAGTCCTATTTCTTGGCTTAGTACTTAAGTTTTCGTGCGCGGTTTGGGCGATTTTTTGGCCATTTATGCTCCTGTGCTTCGTCTGATAGCTTGCTATCTTCCTCATCACGGAAGCAAAACTGCCTCAAAAACTCATCCCGAATCATCGCACGATAAATTCAAAACAGCTTCTTGGTTCAGCTTTCATCCATTCATGGAACGTCCCTGTCTGTCATTTCTTCTTAGGTCTGCGGCGTGCCCAGCCCTCCTCTTTAGAGTCGGATTGCTGGTTGTTGAAGAACTGTCTCCAGTCGCCGCTTTCGTCGTTGTCGTTCCAGTCGTTGCGTTCGCGTTCGCGCCGTGGCTGCCTCTGGCGCGGCTCGTCGAAGCGGTCGCGGCCGTCCTGTCGCCTGCGGCGGTCGAATCTGTCGAAGGCTCCGCCGTTGCGTCCGTAGCCGCCTGAGCCTCCGCGCTGTTGCCGTTGCTGGCGTTGTCCCTGTTGGGGGCGCGGCTCGTCGGCATCGTTGCAGCGCACCTCGCGTCCGTGGTAGCGTGCCCCGTTAAGTCCCTCCATCACGCTTTCGGCATCTTCCTCGGCCACTTCGAAGTAGGAGAACTTGCCGCCGAGGTCGATGTGGCCCACGCGCGGATGTCCGTCAACGTTGCGGTTGATGAACTGCATCACCTCGCCGGGGTAGAAGCCGTCGTCCTTTCCGAGGTTGATGAACAGCCTCCTGAATCCGCTTTCGGGCTGCCTGCGTCCCTTGCGCTCGCGGCGTTCCTTGCGTTCGGAATCCTTTGCGCCCGGCTTCTCTATCATGGGCGCGTTGGCGTAGTAGTTGATGAAGCGTCCGAACTCGCGGCTCACAATCTTCTTTATGATGTCCTCCTTGTCGAGGAACTCGAAATGGCGGTTTATTTCGGCCATGAACGGGGCGATCTCCTCCTCGTTCACGTCGACCTTCAGAATCTCGTCCATCACGCGGTAGAGCTGCTTGGTGCATATCTCCTCCGGCGTAGGTATCTCGCCCTCTACGAACTTCTTGCCGATTTCCTTCTCCACGGCGCGTATCTTGCTGCGTTCGCGGCTGTGGATGATGGCGATCGACGTGCCTTTCTTGCCTGCGCGCCCTGTGCGTCCGCTGCGGTGCGTGTAGCTTTCGATGTCGTCGGGCATCCCGTAGTTGATTACGTGCGTCAGGTCGTCCACGTCGAGGCCGCGCGCCGCCACGTCGGTGGCCACGAGCAGCTGTGTGAGGTGGTTGCGGAACTTCTGCATCGTCAGGTCGCGCTGTTGCTGCGAGAGGTCGCCGTGGAGCGATTCAGCGTTGTATCCGTCGTTAATCAGCTTGTCGGCAATCTCCTGCGTCTCGCGCTTTGTGCGGCAGAATATTATCGCGAAGATGCGCGGGTAGAAGTCCACTATGCGCTTGAGCGCGAGATACTTGTCGCGGGCGTTCACCATGTAGTACACGTGGTTGACGTTCTCCGCGCCCTCGTTGCGGCTTCCCACCACAATCTCCTTGTGGTTGTGCAGGTAGGTCAAGGCAATCTTCTCCACCTCCTTGCTCATCGTTGCCGAGAAGAGCAGGGTGTTGCGCTCTGCGGGCAGGCTCTCGAAAATCTCGTTGATGCTGTCGGCGAAGCCCATGTTGAGCATCTCGTCGGCCTCGTCGAGCACCACGTTGCTCACTCCCCCGAGCTTGGCCACGCCTCTGTTCTTCAGGTCGATGAGGCGTCCCGGCGTTGCCACGATCACCTGCACGCCGCGTTTCAGTGCCCTCACCTGTGCCTCAATCGACGCTCCGCCGTAGACGGGCACGATGTTGATGCCTCCCATGTACTTGGAAAAGTCTTTCAGGTCGTCTGCAATTTGCAGGCACAGCTCTCGCGTGGGGCTGAGCACGAGAGCCTGTGTGTCGCGGCAGCGCGCGTCGATGCGCTGGAGGATTGGTATGCCGAATGCGGCCGTCTTGCCTGTGCCGGTCTGTGCCAATGCAATCACGTCGTTGCGGTTTCCGAGCAAGTAGGGGATTACTTCTTCCTGAACGGGCATGGGTCTCTCAAAGCCCAGTTCTGTGATGGCGCGGCGAATCTCTTCGCTAACGCCCAATTCTTCAAATGTCTTCAAAACGAAAATGATAAATATAATACGTATTGCAGCCCCAGGCCCACAGCCCAACTGCTGACGACGGCTTGCGGCTTTTCGCCTGCAAAGGTAGTGATTTTCTTCGATATGTGCGAATAAAATGCACAAAACCGTGCAATTTCGGCCTTGCCGGCCGCCTGAACGGAAGGCAAAGGCCGTTGCGTGGCGTAATAACAGCCTTATGATCGATTTGGGTTAAATAATATTAAGCCAAACGGCACGCACACCTTTTTCGGCTATAATTGCTACCTTTGTTCCACGAAGACAGGCACTTTGCCATGCGCCAAAACAACTGACACACATTCATAAATCAATACCAAGACATGAAACCTACATTGTTACTGCTCGCAGCAGGCATGGGCAGCCGCTACGGCGGGCTTAAACAGCTCGACGGTCTCGGCCCAAACGGCGAGACCATCATGGACTATTCCATCTACGACGCCATAAAGGCAGGCTTCGGAAAGATAGTGTTCGTCATACGCAAGGACTTTGAACAGGATTTCCGCGATAAGGTTCTCAGCAAGTATGAGGGGCACGTCCCGGCAGAACTGTGCTTCCAGAGCCTCGACGCGCTGCCCGAAGGGTTCACCTGCCCAGAGGGGCGCACGAAGCCGTGGGGCACGAACCATGCCGTGCTCATGGCCAAGGACGTGATCAACGAGCCGTTCTGCGTGATCAACTGCGATGACTTCTACAACCGCGACGCATACATGGTGATGGGCAAGTTCCTTTCCGAACTGCCCGCAGGCAGCCGTGGCAGCTATGCCATGATGGGCTTCCGCGTGGGCAACACGCTCTCCGACAACGGCTCGGTGGCGCGTGGCATCTGCTCGACCGATGCCGGAGGCAACCTCACCACCGTGGTGGAGCGCACGGAGATAATGCGCGTAGACGGCCCCATCTGCTACAAGGACGACGACGGCCAGTGGACACCAGTGGAGGAAAACACCCCTGTCTCGATGAACATGTGGGGCTTCACGCCCGACTACTTCGAGCACAGCGAGGCATATTTCAAGGAGTTCCTCGCCCTGCCCTCCACGCAGGAGAACCCCAAGGCGGAGTTCTTCATACCGCTGATGGTCAACAAGCTCATCTGCGAGAAAACGGCAACGGTGCGCGTGCTCGACACCACGAGCAAGTGGTTTGGCGTGACCTACGCCGCCGACCGCCCCTCAGTGGTGGCCAAGATACAGTCGCTCATCGACGAGGGTGTGTACCCCGCCAAGCTCTTCTGACGCAAACCAGCCTCATACTATGGGGAGAGGCGAAGCCAATGCCGCGCGCTTGGCTTCGCCTCTTTCCGTTTGAGTGCTCATGGCAGGCCGGCTTTTTGCGTTAACTTTACCCGTTGACGGAATTAAAGACGAATTGACAAGTATGTATAAAAGTTGCGTATGTCTATGCGTTTTAGTAACGTGGGCGTCACTCAAATCATTAAATCCAAACCGTCGTATGCACAACATTATTATATACAAGCTCGCCAAAATCCTTGGAAATATGTAAGCATTTCAGCGACCGCAGGAAGCAAGCCGTATGGTCGTGCGAGGATATACTTAGCATATTATTGGCATTTGAGTATAACAGGTACAGAGAATAAGAGTACCTTTGCATATAGTTATGGCAAAGCCCACACCTATGGTGTCTGATATGTTGAAGTTTACTTTGAAAAAAGTGGTGGTTCTATAGTTGTTTCTTGCTGAAAAGTAGTACCTTTGCAGTACGGACAATTAAATGAATTGCAAATGAAGTAGAAGTTTAACAAGACATATTGGAAAAGAAGTGTTTGCTTCTTGCTTGATGTATTCTGAAAATCGCCAAATTAGAAGAATTATCCATCAGCAGCAAGAGAGTGAATGCTTGCACCATAAAAGGTGTGGGCTTCCTCGTTGTATGGATAAAGGTGTTTGGCGATACCTCAGAATGGCAACGGGTTGAGCCTACACCTTTTTTGTGATATGGCTGAAAAAGAATAGCTTTATGAGAACAATAGATGAGTTAGACGATGTTTTAACAGACGAGTATTTCTTTGAATCTTCTTTGAACGACTATAATATTTCTTTGGAGGATTATTACCAGGAATCTTCTTTAGAACAAGTCAATGAAATATCTATGGCATTAGGATTAGCTTATATCCAATCACAAGGTGCTCATTGGTGTCTAAAAAGTAAAGAGATACTCTGTTCGGACTGCCTACCAAATGAAAAAGCGGAAACTTGTTTAATAATATTGATAAAAGACCATATCAACAAATATATGGCTAATCCTATGAATAAAATAAACCCGGCAATGAAATGGCTATACACTTCAACAGATTTGAGCATGTTAAGCCAGCAAATAAGTATGCTTGCCATGCACTTACAATTAAGAGATTATTCTGACATATCTGTTATAGGTGAACAGGCTCAAATGGAATCATTAAATCCTATTACAGTATCTATGGGGATAGCCATATATACTTATTACACTCTACTTGTTAATTCTGCCATAAAAATCAACTCTTTCAATGAGTTGTTCCTAAAGAGTTGGCATTGTTACTATAACAACTATATGGCTCGCTGGCTAATGATTAAAATGAATGGCACTAATTGGAGACAACAATTTAAAGGAGTGTTATTAGAAGGTATCAAATAGCAAATAATCCTATTATAATGAAGCCATATAACGCCTCACCACAGCCTGTCACAAAGTCCTATAATGAAAGAAACGCATGGTGGGTTGCATTAGGTGTAGCTATATTTATTTTAAGGATGTGTTCAGAACTGTCAAAATAAAAAGAGTGGCGATGAACAAGGTGTTTAAAATTCTGTTTGAGGCTTTCCTGCTATTGATACCTGTGGTGTCAAATGCACAAAAACCTAAAGACAATTTAGGGAAAACGACAAGTCTGTTACGTCAGATCTTTCCCATTTTAAAATATTTGGATGGATGAGGCGGTCTGACTGAATACACATCTGATAAAATATAATAAAGTAAAGATGCCTTATTGGGCTGCAATACGGCATTAATTGCAGTGCAATAAGGCATTTATTGGAGGCCAATTAGGCATTCGTTGCGATGCAACGGGACACCTGCGGGATTCTGGGGGCAGATGCACCGCCCGGTAGTTGCATATTTGCAGGTAGGCAGGCGGGCATGGGGCGTGATGGCGCGGGGCGGCGGAAACAGCGACATCGCGCTTGCCGCAGAGAGGGCG
>CAZURD010000125.1:0-5691 GCA_964623445.1 uncultured Prevotella sp.
CGGGCACACAAAACCGATATTCAGAGAGTTGAACAGTGCAGATTTGTTGGGGATTACCAAAAGCAACCGATTTTGATTCGCTTTTGTTATTGTCGATATTCAAACGAAGTTGATTATCAGTCATTTAAGATTCGTCCAACGCGCAAACCCTCACGGCAACTCTACCAATGCAAGCTGCGGTAGTTGCAAGGGCTTGAACGCCTGTTGCATGAGTTCCGCCATGACTGAGAGTCATTGCCGAACCCATTGGTTTGACAACGGGGAAAAGCAATGAAGCCGACACGGTGGCCGGCTTCATTGACTACTTCTCTCTGTCTATTAAGCGCAAGACAGTGACAGTGCTCTGCTGTGTTCGCTTGCAACGGTCTATCGTTGAGCCATCATGTAGGCTTTGAAGTCGGCGAAATGCCGGCTCATCTCCACGCTTTTCTTCTCGCCCTCCATGAATTTTGCAAGCCTTGTCGGAATCTCAATTTCCGTTCCGATGGCTCGTTCAACGGTCTCCTTGAACTTTGCCGGGTGCGCCGTTTCGAGGAATACGCCCGTCTCGCCGTCCTTGAGGCAGTCTTTCAGGGCGCGGAATCCGCACGCTCCATGCGGGTCGAGCATGTAGCCAGTGGCCTCGTAGCACTGCCGCATGGTCTCCCTTATCTCGTCGTCGGTGTATGTGCGTCCTTCGATGTGGGCGCAGACGCGATTGTGGTCGCCTCCGTAGAGGTCGAATATGCGCGCGAAGTTGCTCGGGTCGCCCACGTCCATGGCGTTGGCTATGGTCTGTATGCTCGGTTTTGGGGTATATATGCCGCTATCAAGGTAGTTGAAGAACACGTCGTTGGCGTTGTTGGCGGCATAGAACCTGACTATCGGCAGTCCCATTTGTTGGGCAAACAGCCCGGCGGTGAGATTGCCGAGGTTGCCGCTGGGCACGCAGACGGAGAGCCTGTCGGCAAGTCCGAGGGCTTTCATGCGGGCGTAAGCGTTGAAGTAGTAGAACGCCTGCGGCAGGAAGCGCGCCACATTTATAGAGTTGGCCGATGTCAGTCGGAGGCGTGAGTTAAGCTCCGCATCCATGAACGCCGCTTTCACCAAGGCTTGGCAGTCGTCGAAAGTGCCGTCCACTTCGAGTGCCGTTATGTTCTGCCCAAGCGTGGTGAACTGGCTCTCTTGTATCTTGCTGACCTTTCCCTTTGGGTAGAGCACGAACACACGGATGCCGTCCACGCCAAGGAAGCCATTTGCCACGGCAGAGCCTGTGTCGCCGCTTGTGGCCACGAGCACGTTCACGGGCTGTCCGTCGCTGCCCTTGGCGAAGTGTTGCAGCAGCCGCGCCATGAAGCGTGCGCCAACGTCCTTGAAGGCGAGCGTGGGGCCGTGGAACAGTTCGAGGCTGTAGATGTTGTCCGTCACGCGCTGCACGGGACAGTCGAACGACAGCGTGTCGCGCACGATGCGGTGCAGTTCACCGCGCTCAATGTCCTCGCCGAAGAAAGCCTCTGCCACATGGCAGGCGATGTCGGCGAACTCCATGCGGTCGATTCCCTCGAAAAAATCATGTGGCAGGCGTTCTATCCGCTCCGGCATGTAAAGCCCTCGGTCGCCTGCCAAGCCGTTCACCACGGCCTCGGCCAGCGTTGCAGTGGGGGCTTTCTTGTTAGTGCTGTAATATAACATTGTTTCAGTTGCTTTCTTGTTTGCGTCCCGTGGCACCGGCGGTGGCCTGCAGCTGCGGGCTTCGTTCGTCTTGTTGTGGGGAGTGGCAGTGGCGCATCACTCGATGGCCATAAGTTCTTGCATGAACTCGCCGAGCCTTAACATGCCGTATCCGCCTGTCGCGCAGCTGCGTTCATCGTATTGCTGCACGCCATCGGGCACAATCCCGCGATGGTAGATGAGGAATGGCACAGGCTCGTCGACGTGTATCCGCATTTCCACTGGAGTGGGGTGGTCGGGCAGCACGGCAATGCACACAGGCTCGTCCCACGATTTCGTTGCCTCGTAGATGGGCTTGACGATGCGCCGGTCGAGGTGTTCTATGGTGCGAATCTTCAGTTCAAGGTTGCCGTCGTGTCCTGCTTCGTCGCTTGCTTCCACGTGCAGGAACACGAAGTCGTCGGTCTTCAGGGCGTTGATGGCCGCCTGCGCCTTTCCCTCGTAGTTGGTGTCGGCGAGGCCGGTTGCCCCCTCCACGTCGATGATACGCAGTCCGGCGTAGCGGCCTATGCCCCTGATGAGGTCTACGGCGGTTATCACCGAGCCTTTGCCCACTTGCGGGAACATCTCCACGAGAGGGCGCATCGACGGGCGGTAGCCCGGACTCCAAGGCCAAATGGAGTTTGCCTTGTCTTTCCGTCCGGTGTTCAGTGGGTGACTGGCGAGCAGCTCTTGCGACTTCAGTATTAGTCCATTGAGCAGGTCGGCGGTCTCTTCGGGAGTCATGCGCCCGTCTTCCTGTTGCCTGTCGGCGGCCTCGGGGCGTACCATCAGCGGTTGCCAAGGCTCGTCAGGATGGTCGTGCGGCGGTGCGCAGACTATGTGCTTGTTGCCGCCCTTGATGATGAGCAGGTGTCGGTATTGTATGCCGGGCATGAATTTCACGCGCTCATTGCCCAGCTCACGGTTGAGCATCTCGATGAGCGTCCGGCCTTCTTCCGTCGTGAGGTGACCGCCGTGGTGATTCTTTATCAGTCCTCCTTCGAGGCAGATTATGTTGCACCGCATGGCCATATCGTCCGCCTGCATCTCATATCCGATGCTTGCCGCCTCCAGGGGGCCGCGCCCTTCGTACACCTCGTTGAGGTCGTATCCGAGTATCGCCGTGTTGGCCACCTCGCTGCCCGGGGTGAATCCCTGCGGAATGGTTGCAAGCCTGCCGGTGCGTCCCATGCTTGCGAGCAAGTCCATCGTGGGCGTTTGCGCGCATTGCAGGGGTGTCTTGCCGCCCAGCCGCTCCACGGCGTGGTCGGCCATGCCGTCTCCAAGTATGATGATATGTTTCATTTTTGCTCGTCGTTTCTTGTCGGTTTTTCCGTTTCGCGCCGCCTTGCTTGCATGGCTGCGTTGCCTGTCCATCAAGTGTTCGCTATCGACATGATGTTGGCGAACACTCCAGCGGCAGTCACTCCGGCACCCGCTCCATAGCCTTGGATGAGCATCGGGTATTCACGGTAGCGTTCGGTGGTGAGCATCACGATGTTGTTTGAGCCTTCAAGCCCGTAGAACGGGTGGTTGCTGGCCACGGCTTCGAGCGACACCTTGGCTCTGCCGCGATTCATCGTGGCCACGAAACGCCACCTCTTGCCCTCGGCTTCGAGCTGCTTTCGGCGGCTTTCAAAGCTGGCATCGAGCGTGGGCAGTCCGCGCCAGAAGTCGTCCATCGAGCCTTTGAGCAGGGTTTCGGGCACAAAGAGTTGCTTCTCCACGTCGTCTTGCTCTATCTTGTAGCCAGCCTCGCGTGTCAGGATGACGAGCTTTCTCACCACGTCCTTGCCGCTAAGGTCTATCCTCGGGTCGGGCTCGCTGTAGCCCTGTTCTTTTGCGCTGCGCACCGTCTCGGAGAAAGGCACGTCTGCCGCAATTTCGTTGAATATGAAGTTGAGCGTCCCGCTGAGCACGGCCTCAATCTTCAGGATTCGGTCTCCCGATGAGCGCAGGTCGTTGATTGTGCCTATTATGGGCAGTCCTGCGCCCACGTTTGTCTCGAAGAGGAATTTCACGCCTCGCGCGAGAGCCGTCTCTTTCAGCTTCTTGTAGCTGCCGTAGTCGCTCGATGCCGCCACCTTGTTGGCCGCCACCACCGAGATGTTGTGCTCGAGCAAGGTCTGGTAGAGGCCGGCCACTTCGCCGCTGGCCGTGCAGTCCACGAACACGCAGTTGAAGATGTTCATCCCCAGCACCTCGTCGAGCAGCCGTTGCGTGTTGCTCTGCGGTGATGCCGCGAGCTGTTCGCGATATGTCGTGAGGTCGATGCCTTCGCGGCAGAATATGGCCTTTTGGCTGCTGGCAATGCCGACGACGTTGAGCTTGAGCCTGCGTGTGCGCTTCAGTTCTTCATATTGCGAGCTGATTTGGCCGATGAGATTTCCTCCAACTGTGCCGACACCGCAGATGAAGAGGTTGAGCACGTTGTATTCGCTAAGGAAGAACGAGTCGTGCAGCACGTTGAGCGACTTGCGCAGCAGTCCCGATTCCACCACGAACGATATGTTGGTCTCCGACGCTCCCTGTGCGCAGGCAATCACGCTGATGCCGCTGCGCCCAAGCGTGCCGAACAGCTTGCCGGCTATGCCGGGCGTGTGCTTCATGTTCTCGCCCACGATGGCTATGGTTGCGAGGCCGCTTTCGGCGTGCATCGGGAACATTGCGCCGGTTTGAATCTCCTTTGCAAATTCCTCGTTGAGCACGTCGACGGCCTCGCGCGCGTCCTCGTCGCGCACGCCAATCGATGTGGAGTTCTCCGAAGAGGCCTGCGACACCATGAACACCGAGATGCCGTTGTCGGCCAGGGCGGTGAAGATGCGGCGGTTTACGCCTATCACGCCCACCATAGAGAGGCCGGTGACGGTGATGAGCGTAGTGCCGTTGATGCTCGAAATGCCCTTGATGGGCTTGCGGTCGTTGTCCACGGCATTCTTTATCACAGTGCCAGACGCATCAGGGTTGAACGTGTTTTTCACCTTTATGGGGATGTTCTTCACGCACACCGGGTATATTGTGGGCGGGTAAATCACCTTTGCGCCGAAGTTGCACAGCTCCATTGCCTCCACGTAGCTAAGTTCGGCTATGGTGTAGGCCGTGGGTATCACCCTCGGGTCGGCAGTCATAAAACCGTCCACGTCGGTCCATATTTCGAGCACGTCGGCATCGAGGGCGGCTGCGATGATGGCTGCCGTGTAGTCGCTTCCGCCGCGCCCGAGGTTGGTGGTCTCGCCCGACAGCACGTCGCTGCTTATGAAGCCGGGAACCAAGGCCACCTTTGGCAGGCGCGAAAAACGCTCGCGCACGAGCCGCTCTGTCAGTTCGCTGTTGAGCACGTGATGCCCGCGCTTGTTGTCGGTCTTGATGAACTGACGCGCATCGTACCATTCCGCTCCCTCTATCAGCTTTGCCACTATCTGCGAACTGAGCCGTTCGCCGTAGCTGACGATGGCCGCGAGGGTCTTCGCACTGAGGTCGCGAATGAGGAACACTCCATAGTATATCGAGCGCAGTTCGCCGAGCAGTTCGTCGAGCGTAGCCGTGAGCGCACGGTGCTTGGCATGGTCTGTGATTAGCGTGTCGGCCATGTCGTGGTGGCGTTTCACCATGTCGTCAAGTTCTCGCTCATAGCGCGGGTCGCCATCCTTGGCCATGTGCGACGTGGCTATGAGCTTGTCGGTGATGCCGCCGAGGGCACTCACCACCACAACCACATTGCCGGCCTCGGCCTCAACGATTCTCTTCAGGCTCAACATGCTCTCAACGGAACCTACGGATGTCCCGCCGAACTTCAGTACTTTCATCTTCGTTGTCGTTATGTTTGTCTTGTTTCCGCCCCTCTACGAACGGGGCTTTGGTTTCATCTTTTGCGTAATGACGTGCAAATTTAGCAATAATTATCGTCGCAGACAACTTTTCTGTGTCAAAATGGAGCATTTGCAGGCCATGTATTCATCATTTGCGGCTGTCGCTTGGAATTAACCCAAATCGGTCATT
>CAZURD010000126.1:0-5678 GCA_964623445.1 uncultured Prevotella sp.
ACCATACTGCTCATTCCGCTGCTCGGCACGGTGGCAGGCTCGTCATTCGTGTTCTTCATGCGGGGCGCAATGCCCCCGAAACTTCAAACCACGCTGCTCGGATTCGCATCCGGAGTGATGGTGGCCGCATCGGTGTGGTCGCTGCTCATCCCTGGAATGGAGATGAACGCCGATGCCGACTCGTGGGCGAAGGTAGGCCCGGCGGTGGGCGGATTCCTTGCCGGAATGGGCTTCCTGCTGCTCATCGACTATGCCACGCCACACCTCCACCCCGTGGACGGCAAGCCGGAGGGGCCGCGCTCACGCCTCTCGCGGACGGCCATGCTCGCCCTCGCCGTGACCATACACAACCTGCCTGAAGGCATGGCCGTGGGCACGGTGCTCGCCGCAACCGCGCCGGGAGAGGCGGCCATCAGCACAACGGCCGCACTGGCAATGGCCTTGGGCATAGCCATACAGAACGTGCCGGAGGGGGCAATAGTGGCAATGCCCATGAGGGCGGCAGGCAACAGCCGACTACGCTCGTTCGCCATCGGCAGCCTGAGCGGCGCAGTGGAACCGATAGGGGGACTGGCCGTGGCGCTGCTCGCCGCATGGCTTACGCCGGCCATGCCCTACCTGCTGCCGTTCGCCGCAGGGGCTATGCTCTACGTGGTGGTGGAAGAGCTTGTGCCTGAAGCCGCTGCGGGCGAGCACAGCAACCTCGGCACAATCGGATTCGCCATCGGCTTCGCATTGATGATGGCTCTCGACGTGGTGCTCGGATAGACGTAGGGACAGGCGAGCCACCGCACAGGAACAGCCACGGAAGGACAGTAATCCCGGAAGAAAACACTAAAGGCAAAAGAAAACGAGGCTCGTGAAAGCCTCGTTTTTTGTTCCAAATAAAGTCAGCAGAAATCGAAACGATTTCGTCCTGCCGCCCAACCGCTTGCGCCGACGACGCTGCGGCTATTCCAAAATAAGTAGAGCGTCACTGCAAACGCTGTGGAAATCGCATCAAACGTTCGCCCTGCGCAACGTGGCATTAAGCTGGAAGATGGCGGGAATGAGTATGCAGAGCGAGAAGCCGAGAGCCATGTAGACATGCGCTTGGCTGCCGTTAAACATTTCCAGAAGCGTCGCATCGGAATTAGGAAAGAGATTCCACATCACGTATGCGATGGTGTTGTTAGCCCAATGGTACGCCACGCCGGGCACGACGCTGCGCGTGCGGCTGTACATCCAGCCGAGCAGCAGTCCGGCGAGAAATGCGTGGGGCATCTGCGCGGGGTTGCCGTGGGCGAGGGCAAAGAGCAGGGCGGCGATGGCTATGGCCGTCCAGTTGCCCATTCCCTTGTCATGTAGGCTGCGCTGTATCGCGCCACGGAACACAAGCTCCTCTGCCACGGGCACGAGCAGACCCACGACGAAATAGCCCATGCGGTCGCCAAGCACCATCGAGAACTCGTCGAGCAACACGTTGGGAAGCTCGGGCATGAGTTCCTGCAACCACAACGACGGGATCACCGCGCCGACGGAGGCCATGACGCTCCAGAAAAGAGCGCCCCACGGGCGAGAGCGCACGTAGCTCTTCGACACGGAACACCACCGGGCGGAAAAGAACACGGCCAAGGTGACAATGCCAGAGACGGCCATCGAGACTATAAGAATGAGCGTTGTGATGTCGGGCGAGCCTGTGGCAAGATGCCAAATCTCGCGCACGCCGATGGTAATGGCCATCTGAATGGCCATGAACACAACGAGATAGATTATTGCGTTTATCATATTCGGGAAATGATTGTTTCTTGTATATGCCGCAATTGCAAGTTTTCCTCAATCTGCATTGCCGGCTCGAAGGGCGGCAATAGCGGCCTCGCGGTCGTGGCGCAACTGGCCTGCAAGCTCAGCCGAAGAGCGAAACTTGCGCTCGCCACGCAGCCGCGCGACAAAGGTCACGGTGAGGCGATGCCCGTAAAGCTCGCCCTCGTGTCCGAAAATATGGGTCTCTATGGTGGTTTCCGTGCCGTCGAACGTAGGGCACGAGCCGATGTTGGTCATCGACGCAAGGCTCTCCGCACTGTCGTCGAGGCGCGTCAGAGTGGCGTAGACACCCGCTGCGGGCACAATCTTCAGCGCATCATCGGGCGACAAGTTGGCCGTGGCAAAGCCGAGCGATGTGCCGACGTGGCGGCCATGCACCACCGTGCCGCCAATGGCATAGCGATAGCCAAGGCAACGGGCGGCCATGCCGACCTCGCCCTCCTGCAAGAGGGAACGCACCATTGACGAACTGATGCCCACGCCTGCGACAAGCAGCGGACGCCACGGCAACACCTCGATGCCCAACTCGCGCCCATGTGCGACGTATTCGGCAAAACCCTCCGTGCGGCCACAGCCAAAGCGATTGTCATAGCCCACAACAAGCACTCTCACGCCAAGCCTCCCGAGCAGCACGCGCTCCATGAACTCACGCGCAGTGAGAGCGGCCACGGCTTCATCGAAGCGCAGTATGGCGCAGTTGTCCACGCCCGTTTGGGCAAGGAGCGACACTTTCTCATCGAGAGTGGAAAGCAAACGGGGCTGGAACTCGGCATGGAGCGCACGGCGCGGGTGGTCGGAAAAGGTGACGACGGTGGACTCGAAGCCTCGCTGGCGGGCAAGTTCCACCACGTGACCGATGAGGAAGCGGTGGCCACGGTGAACCCCGTCGAAGAAGCCGACTGTGGCCACCGATGGCGACGGCGCAGCCTGCCGACGGCCGAAAGAGACATCGAACGTTTTCATCGGCGGCGCAATCTTGCAACGGCACGCGCCACCTCGCCCACTACCATCACTGGCGCAGTGGCCACAATGATGCCCATCCACGTGGCGAAGTCGAGAGGCTCGGTGCGGAACATGCGGCCGCCAAAGGTCACAATCACCCACTGCCCCACAAGGATTATTGCCAAAACGAGCAGCAAGCCCTTGTCGGAAGTGAGGTGGCGGAACGCACTGTGTACGGAGCCGAGGGCGGCGGCATTGAACAGATTCCACCACTGGAGCATGACAAACACCGTGAAGAACACGGTGAGTTCGCGCACCGTAAGTCCGTCGGCATCGTGTCCGAAGAACACGAGCAGTCCCAGAAGCAGGGCGAAGAACAGCACGCCCACGCAGACGATGGCTCGACCCATCGGGCGGGTGATGATGAAATCGGCCTGATTGCGCGGCTTCTCGCCCATCACCTCGTGCGACGGCGGCAGCGAAGCAAGTGCCATGGCGGCGAAAGTGTCCATGATTAGGTTCACCCAAAGTATTTGGGTTATGGTCAGCGGCAGCTCCGTGCCCACGAGCGAGCCGCCGAGCACGAGCAGAAGTGCAGTCACGTTGACCACAAGCTGGAAGAAAATGAATCGCTGTATGTTCTTGTAAAGCGACCGCCCCCACTCCACGGCCTTGACGATGCTGCCGAAAGAATCGTCGATGAGCGTCATGTCGCTGGCATTCTTGGCCACGCTTGTGCCCGAGCCAAGCGAAAGCCCGACGTGGGCGTGGTTGAGCGCGGGAGCGTCGTTGGTGCCGTCGCCCGTGACGGCCACCACCTCGCCACGCTTCTGGAGGATGTTCACAAGCCGTTGCTTGTCGGTAGGCCTGGCGCGGCTCATCACCCGCAGCCTGCCGGCACGCTCATAGGCTTCCTCGTCGGTGAGCGTGGCCCACTCCGGCCCCGTTATCTGCGCATCGGCGGGCGTGGACTCGTCCCACACGCCTATCTGCCGGGCTATCTCCGTGGCGGTGGCCGCAGTGTCGCCCGTGACAATCTTCACATCGATACCGGCCTTGCGGCACTCCCTGACCGCAGCTGGCACTTCCTTGCGCAGCGGGTCGCTGATGGCGGCAACGCCCTGAAGCGTGAGGTGTGCATCGGCAGGCGTAAGCTCACAGTCGGTGACATGCGCCTCAACCTCCTTGCAGGCAAAGGCCAAGGTGCGCATGGCCTTGCTCTGATAGCCGAGCAACCGCTCCTGAAAGGCAGCCCGTTGCGCCTCGTCAAGGTCGCAAAAGTCCGCCACTATCTCCGGCGCACCTTTTATAAATAGGTAGCGTCGGCCAGCAACGTCGGCCACCGTGGCCATGTACTTGCGCTCGGTGGAAAACGGCAGCTGCCATGCCACGGGACATTCCCGCCGCACATCGGAGTAGCTGAAGCCACAGGAACGCATCCACAGCAGCAGAGCACCCTCCGTGGGATTGCCAATCGGACGGTCGCCATCAAGCTCGGCGGTGGAGTTAGCGGCAATGGCAGAGCGCAACAAGGCATCAGCCTCAGCATCGTCAGCAGCCTTCCACATCTGCTGCACCTGCATCTTGTTCTGCGTCAGCGTACCGGTTTTGTCGGTACAGATGACGGTCACCGCCCCCATCGTCTCGCAGGCGTGCAGCTTGCGCACGAGGTTGTTGCTCTTGAGCATACGCCTCATGTTGAGGGCAAGAGCCAGAGTGACAGCCATCGGCAGTCCCTCCGGCACGGCCATGACAATCAACGTGACAGACACCATGAAGTATCCCAGCACCACCTCGGCCATCCGCAGATAGTTGTCGGTGTGCCACAGCGGGTTGGTAAGGATGTCATGCAGGAGGAATATGACAAAGGCGGCGACGGCAACGCCCGTTCCCACCTTGCTTATCATCTTTGCCAAACGGTCGAGTTGCAGGTTTAGCGGTGTCTTGACAGAGGTCATCTCCGTGGACTTGCGCGCCACCTTGCCTATCTCCGTAGCATCGCCGACAGCCGTGACGACCATCCGTCCGCTGCCGTTCATCACCATTGTGGAACGCAATACGGTGTTTGAAGGATACGTAGCTCCATCGTCACGCACATCTGTATATTTGGATATGATAGGCTCCCCCGTAAGCGACGACTCGTCAATCTGCAAGTCGGTGGCCTCGAAGAGCGTGCCATCGGCGGGCACTTCGTCGCCCACGCCGAGCAGGACGACATCGCCCACCACCACATCGCGCCTCGGAACTTCGAGCACCTTGCCGTCGCGCAGCACTTTCACAGGCGACTCCTCGCCGATGGCCGTGAGCACATCGAACTTCTTCGCGGCATCGCGTTCAAAATAAAAGCCTATCGTCGTGGCAAGGAAAATGGCCACGAAGATGCCTATCACCTCAACAAACTCCTGCTCAATGATGGCCAACGCAAGCGACACGGCGGCCGCCACGAGCAGCACCTTGATTATGGGGTCGTTGTATTTTTCGAGGTAAAGCCGCCACAAGGGAGTGCGCTTGGGCGGTGTCAAAACGTTCTCGCCGTACCGCTGGCGGCTCTCTGCCACCTGCGAGGTGGTCAGCCCCTTGCGGACGGAATCTTCAGGGATGCTTTCTCTGTTCATCGTTTCACAACTGCTGTGTTCTTACTCCGTGGCATTCATTGGCTCGCCAAACGGAGCTGCAAGCTGCGGGCAAAGGTAGCTAAAAATGGGCACATACTCCGTGAATGTTCCACACATTTACAATCTTTTTACAAAAAACATTTGGTCGTTTGACATATTAACCGTAACTTTGCACCCAAATTCAGACAACAACTGTTTTCACGGGCTTTTAGCTCAGTTGGTTAGAGCAACAGACTCATAATCTGGAGGTCCCAGGTTCAAGCCCTGGATGGCCCACCCAAAGAAAAAAGCACTTACGAGAAATCGCAAGTGCTTTTT
>CAZURD010000127.1:0-5576 GCA_964623445.1 uncultured Prevotella sp.
TGTTCCGCATCGCAAAACTATATGCCTATCCCCACTAAATTTCTATTGAACCGGTGAATATGCTCACGGGGATGGACTCAATCTCCCCCCCCCCCTAAATTGGCGTACTTGTATTCTATTCGCCTGCTTGTATTGCCTGCAAGGTTGGTTTCCAATGCAAAAAAGGCAAGCGGGAAGCCCTGTTTTCCAAGGATTCCCGCTTGCTTGCCGGTGGGTGGATGGTGGGGCTCGAACCCACGACATTCAGAACCACAATCTGACGCTCTGACCAACTGAACTACATCCACCATGTAGATTTGTCCGAAAGCGACTGCAAAGATACGCGATTTATTTGGAATCGCCAAACAAATCGCGTACTTTTTTCTTCCTTTTTGTCATTCGGCTCCCTCGCTCGGGGTTGTGCCAGCTGGCTGCTGTGCTTCCGGCTGTGCTCCGCTGGTGGCAGGAGTAGCATCCTCGGGCTGGCTTGCGCCGAATCCCGGGAGGTTGGTTGGGCTTGTGATGGGGTTCTCCACTCCCTCCATGACGGATGTGCCGGCCGTAGATTGTGGTGCGACGTAGGAGCAGATGACGCTAATCACGACCATTGCGATGGCAAGTCCCCATGTGGTTTTCTCGATGAAGTCGGTGGTCTTGCGCACTCCGCCGATTTGGTTGTAGGATGAGAAAGCGGAAGAGAGACCGCCGCCTTTCGACTCTTGGATGAGTACGATGCCTATCATCAGCAACGATGCCACGACGATTAGGATAATGAATACAGTGTACATCTTTTAATTAGGATTTCTTTTTGTTGTTTATTATCAGTTTCTTTAAGAATCTCATTTGGTCTGCAAAGTAAGCGTTTTTTTCTGGATATTTGGTGCTTATTTTCTGAATAATTTCGAGTGCCTTGTCGTATCTGCCTTGTTTTATGTAGATTCTGGCAAGTGTTTCGGTGAATACGCCGTCGCCTCCGTCCTTGCCTTGGGCGTTGTCGTCGTCGATGGCCGGCAGGTATTCGGGCGTTTGTTTGAGCACAATCTTGCCCTTGTCATTCTCTATGAAAGTGTCTATGAGGGTTTGTCCCTTGAGTTGGGGCGTGTTTTCCCCCGTTTGTCCTTGGCTTCCCTCTTCTTCCTCGCATTCGAGCAGGTAGGCCACGTAGTCCACGGCGGCATCTGCGGGTGTCGGTTTGCGTTTCTTTTTCTCCTTGTCCGCTTCTCCGTCCTCCTTAGGCATTGATTCGAGGAAGTTGTCGATGAGTGATATTGTGCGGTTGCCTCTTTCCTCGCTGTTGCGTTCCTCCTTGGGCTGTGCCTTTTGTGCGGAGGCTATTTTGTAGTGTGCTGCCTCCACGAGGCGGAATATCACGGTGCGGTCGGTGATGTAGATGGCGGCTTTCCGCAGTTCCTCGTCGAATGTAGGGTCGTGCAGCAGGTAGAGGTTTTGCAGCATGAGCAGTCGTGCCGTCTGGAAGTATGGATACAGGGCGAGCATGGAGCGCAGCTCATAGAGCGTCTCCCTGTCCATTTGTTCCGGATGGTTTATCAGCTCTGTCAGTTCCATCGTGTCACCAGTTGGCCACTGTTGCGTTGAATATACTTTCTGTGATTTCCTCTATCATCTGCGTCACCAGCTCCTCCTGCACGGCATTGAGCGTCTGCGTGTTCTCGTAGGTGGCGGATGCCGAGAACGTTTTCTCGAAGTCCTCGGTATGGTTTGCGTTGTTTGTGAAGCGCACGTTGACGGTCATTGTCAACTCAGTCTGCGACGAGTAGCCCTCGCTCGACACAGACTTGTTGCGTTGTTCGTAGCGAGTGATTTCCCCCTCGATCTTCATGTCGCCGTCACGCTTCACCTGCGTGAGCCGTGTATGGCTTGCGAAGAGGTCTTTCAGCTCGTTGTTGAACATGCTGGCCATGGGTGCCCACACGTAGCTTGCGCGGTTGGGGAAGTCTGCTATCTGTATGGTCTTTGTCTTGGAGTAGTCGATGCTCGCCCCATTGAACTTGTATGACACGGAGCAGGCCGCCACGACCATGACAAGTGCCATTACGGCGAGTGTCGTGAACAAGGCCGTTGCGTGTGCTTTGTGCAGTGGCTCTCCCTTGCGGAGTTTGCCAATGCGCATCGTTATTAGTTGTTTTTCCATTCCATTCAGGTGTTATCCAGCCCATACTGTTTTATCCTGCGGTAGAGCGTCCGGTCGGATATTCCCAGTTCCTGTGCGGCTTTCTTCCTGTTGCCTCCGTTGCGTTCGAGGGCTTTCTCCAGCATTTGCCGTCCTATGGCGTTGAGGTTGAGGCTTTCCGGTTCGACGTATTCCTCCGCCACGGCATCCTCGGCCACCGTCTTTGGCTGTTGCTGTATGTAGATTTGTTGCGGCTGAGTGGTTGTGGCCGGTGTCGTGGTTGCAAGTCCGGAGGCCATGTCGGCGGTCAGTTTTCCGCCTTTTATGTCGTCGAACTGTTTTTTGAGCAGGCTCATGTCCTGTCGAAGCTCGTTCACATTGCTGCGCAGTTCAAACAGAATCTTGTACAGGAGCTCGCGTTCGTTCTCGAAGCTGTGCTCCGTGTTGCTGCGTATTGTGGCGAGCTGCGTGCTCTCTTGGTCTTGCGGTATGAATTTCGCGAGCACCTCGGGCGTGATCAGCCGCTGTGTGCTTAGAATCGACATCTGTTCCGTGATGTTCTTCAGCTGCCTCACGTTGCCAGGCCATTTATATCTCATCAGCATCAGTTTGGCCTCCTCCGTGAGAGTGATTTTCTCCATTCGGTATTTCTCCGCCATTTGCATGGCAAAGAGCCTGAAGAGCAGCACGATGTCCTCGCCCCTTGCGCGGAGCGGCGGCATCTGTATGGGTATGGAGTTGAGCCTGTAATAAAGGTCTTCGCGGAAGCGTCCCTCGCTGATGGCTTTCCTCATGTTGACGTTGGTGGCTGCCACAATCCTCACGTCCGTCTTGCGCACTTCAGTTGCTCCCACGGGCAGATATTCGCCCGTTTCGAGCACGCGCAGCAGTCGTGTCTGCGTGGCCAGGGGCAGTTCGCCCACTTCGTCGAGGAACAGCGTGCCCTTGTTGGCCACGCCGAAATATCCCGGGCTGTCGTTGATTGCGCCTGTGAACGAGCCTTTCACGTGGCCGAACAATTCGCTGTCGATGGTGCCCTCGGGTATGGAACCGCAGTTTACGGCAAAGTACTTCTCCCGTTTGCGCGGCGAGTTGTCGTGGATGACGCGGGGAATTATTTCCTTTCCCACGCCGCTCTCGCCCGCGATGAGCACGCTGAGGTCAGTCGGTGCCACTTGCAGCGCGACATCGAGCACATGATTGAGAGCGTCGCAGTTGCCCACGATGTTGTATCTCTGCTTTATGCCTTGTAGTTCCGATGGTTTCATCTGTCGTGCAAAGTTACACATTTTATCCGACATGTAGCCTCTTGCCCGCGTTTTTTATATGGCGTACAATGCAGATGAGACCTCTGCAAAGCTATTCATGCAACAGAATGCCGACCAGTAAACTTACTGATAATCAGCATCTGTTATTTTGTGATTTGGGTTTGAATGGACTTTTGCAGAGGTCTCAATGTAGATACTCAAATGAGTCGAAACAGTTCGGGCGATTTATTTCTTTGGAGGCTCAGAAAAGACAGGTTGAGTGAAATTGAGATCGGAATTGGTATGCTGTGTTTCACGATAAGTGAATTTCCATTGACGTGTAGTTTGATTAAGTTGACTACCTGTCACCCCCAATCCAATTCCTGCAGGTATTGCCAAAAAGCCTACGGAAGCTAAGGGTGCATCATCATCACCTGAAGTTAATGCGGCAACCAACAACGTAGTAAGACTGGTCAAAAATACAGCTCCTTCTGCCACAAGCAACGTTCTTGAGCCGATGTAGGATTTGTTTTTATAGTCCAAAGCAAAGGGAATATAAAGAGGCGAGCTGTTGTCTTTAGACAGCAAATAAGTATAACATACATCGCTGGATAGCTTTATATGTGCAATCCCGTCATAGTCAATGACGCCGAGTCTTTCTTGGGTAGGAGTATATATCTCTGTTCCCGGTGTACCATAGACCATAAATTTTTCGCTTGTATGACAAGACGATAAATTCAGGGCAACGACGAACGCAAGCAAAATTTGAGTTAACTTTTTCATCTTTGTATTTTTTGTTTATTGATAATCATATAAGACACCTCTAACCATAGAATCGTACGCATTTGGAACATTTGTATTGAAATACAAAAGCCAAAGATTTTCACTTAAAGCATCCGACTTTGTTGCAAACAAGTTGCGCAAGGCATCATTCACATTTCCTTTCTGTATAACAGGTAAAACCATTCTTGAGTTCGCGTAAAAGTCAGTTACTATTTTCTTGAAGCTATTACCTCCATCTAAGGAATACGATATGCAAACGCTAAACCTGCTATAACTGTTTTCGTTTGTATAAAAGCCTGTTGTACCGGCGGCATTCTTCAGGTCACTTTTTCCAATGCCGTCAATCTTGAAAGTTTTAGACATTGTGCCACTTCCTTTCGGCCCTATTGAAACTCTAGGTTGGTCTGTTATGATAGTCATGTTTTGAATCGCTGTCCCAACAGTTCCGGAAGCACCGACGTTTATGCCATTTAGAAGATTGCCTAATCTTCCTCCAACTCCTAATGCGTTCCCAATTGCTCCGACATTTACGGAAGCCCCTTTCGTCGTCGAGGACAAATCGGTAATTGTCGTAGATTTCACGGTTGGGTCATAATAGGAAATAGAATGCCCATTATTGATGAAGAACGACATGGTTTGGTCTATAACCATGATTTCGTTTGTCTTGTTTGATATGGTTACAACAAGATTCCCATCAGAGGTGATGTTATATACCAACAAAATCTCTGCATCATCCGGAATATCTGGAGTCTTATTCGTAATCATGTCGGGTTGTTTGAATGTAGTCCGGATAGACTGATAGCCAACGCTTGATGTTACCATTTTGCCACTGGATGCACACGAACTTAGTAAAACCGCAACACAAAATAAGAGGAAACTACTTTTCTTCTTTGATTTCAGGGAACGAGCCAATCCTAAAATAGGAACTCGCAGACAACTGTTTTTTTGCATACACGCTATTTTTATAATGGATCAAGCAGTCCCACCTTGACCCGACCACCAAATTAGAAACCGAAGGGTGGAACTGCAATACCTGATATTCGAGAAGCCGAATAAAGCCGAAAATGAAAAAAAGAGCTAAACATCTGCAAATATAGCCTTTAATATTCAATACTTTACATGGTATCAGATTCGGGAATGACTTTTTAATTTGTCTTAATCCGCTGCAAGTTTCTTCGGGATATATGGGAACATATTCGGGAATTTATTTACCTTTGTCGCATAACTGGAAAAGCAACGCCGATGAAAGTTTCCGTCTATCTGAAAAAGACTTCTTCCTCGACATCAAACATCTGCTTCCGGGTACGGGAGAAGAACGTGGACATAAAGGTCGTCTCTCCCCTTGTGGTGCATGATGCATACTGGGATGCCGACGCGCTCTGCTACAGGCGCACGACTGCCGTGCCGGCCATTGAACAGAAACGGGTGCCCGAGCA
>CAZURD010000128.1:0-5565 GCA_964623445.1 uncultured Prevotella sp.
TTTGGGATTATCTTTCAGCAAGCCAACGGTTTGCGGAAAACAAAAGGAGAAAGACTTTGGTCTTTCTCCCACTCTGTACCCCGATCGAGAATCGAACTCGAATCTACTCTTTAGGAGAGAGCTATTCTATCCATTGAACTATCAGGGCATGGCCGTTTACAGCCTGCAAAGTTAAGCCAAAAAGGCCGAAATGCCAAAAAAAGGTGCGCATATTTTTGCCTTTCCCCCTTTTTGGCTTAACTTTGCAGTGTCCCGCCGCCCCGCAGGCGTGCCTCGCGGCGGCCAAACGACTAAGAGAAATGCAAGAGACAAGACAGAACAAGATAGCCCGCCTGCTGCAAAAGGAGCTTAGCCTGCTCTTTCAGGAACAGACGCGCAGTATGCGCGGAGTGATGGTTTCGGTGACGGCCTGCCGCGTGTCGCCCGACCTTAGCGTGTGTACCGCCCACCTCAGCATATTCCCCGGCGAACGCGCCGAGGAGATGCTCGCCAGCATCCGGGCCAACGAGCGCACCATTCGCTACAACCTCGGGCAGCGAGTGCGCTACCAGCTGCGCATCATCCCCGAGCTTCGATTCTTCATCGACGATTCGCTCGACTTCTTGGAACGCATCGACGAGCTGCTAAAGAAATGAACTTCCCGCTCTTCGTTGCCCGCCGCTACCTGTTTTCGCGCAAGAGCACCCACGCCATCAACGCCATCAGCGCGATCAGCGTGGTGGGGGTGGCCGTGGCAACGATGGCTCTTGTGGTGACGCTCAGTGTCTTCAACGGCTTCCAAGACCTCGTTGCGGCACTCTTCACTTCGTTCGACCCGCAGCTGAAGGTTGCCCCAAAGGTCGGCAAGACCGCCCCCGCCGACGACCCCGCGCTTACGGCCATAAAGGCGTTGCCGTTTGTCGAGGTCGCCACGGAGACCGTGGAGGACCAGGCTTTGGCCGTGTATGGCGACCGTCAGGCAATGGTGACGGTGAAAGGCGTTGCCGACAATTTCGACAGCCTTACGCACATAAGCCGCATTCTCGTGGGCGATGGCGTCTTTGAACTGCACGCCGCCGACATGGCATACGGCACGCCGGGCATCCGTCTGGCAGAGGCTCTCGGCACAGGACTGTACTACACCGCCCCCCTCCGCATCTATGCGCCCAAGCGCGAGGGGCAAATCAGCATCTCTAACCCTTCAGAAGCCTTTGTCGTCGACGAGCTGTTCTCGCCCGGCGTGGTGTTCAACGTGATGCAAGCAAAGTACGACCGCAACTACATCATCACCTCAATAGGTTTCGCACGCAACCTTTTTGCGCAGCAAGGCATGGTCTCCGCTCTCGAACTGCGCCTGCGTCCCGGCACCGACATAGGGCGGGCAAAGGCCGAAGTGGCGCGTCTGGCCGGCGACGGCTTCACCGTCAGCGACCGTTACGAACAGCAGCGCGACACGTTTCGCATAATGAAGATTGAGAAACTCATAGCCTACGTCTTCCTTACGTTCATCCTTGCCGTGGCCTGCTTCAACATAATAGGCAGCCTTTCCATGCTCATCATCGACAAGAAAGACGATGCCGCCACCCTGCGTTGCCTCGGGGCGACGCGCAAGGACATTTCCGCCATCTTCGCCTGCGAGGGGCGCATGATCGTGGTGGCCGGCGCATTGGCCGGCATCGCCATCGGCCTGCTGCTCTGCTGGCTGCAACAGACCTACGGCATCGTGGGGCTGGGACGCTCGAGCGGCTCGTTCATCGTCGACCACTACCCTGTCAGCGTTCATGCCGCCGACCTCGTGCTGGTGTTCGTCACGGTGCTCGCCGTGGGCTTCTCCGCCGTGTGGTACACGGTGAGAAGCGTCTCGCGGGGCTTCGGCGCATGATGGCCGGCCTCGCCACAACAAAGCAACAATCCAAAACCAAAGAAACAATGAGAAACCTGCTGATTCTTTCATCCGTCCTCGCCATTGCCTCGTGTGCGGGGCGCAGCGGCTCCGATGCACCCGCCGAGGCTGACGAGCAGCCTGTGGCAGCACCCTTTGTGAGGTATAACGTAGACTCTACCACTACGCTGTGGTCAATCCGCGACAACGCGACGGAGCGCAGTATGCCCAACAGTCTTTTCTACGGCGAGTCCGATTCGGCACTTGTCGAACAGCTCTCAACCAGCGGCGGCGTACCGTCGTCGGTGAGTTGCTTCGTGGTGGAGGCCGGCGGAAAGCGCGTTCTCTTCGACACGGGCAACGGCTCTGACAAAGGCGGCATGTTGCTCAAACGCTTGGAGACGCTCGGCATCAGCCCCGACAGCATCGACTACGTGATGCTCACCCACCTGCACAACGACCACACGGGCGGCCTATCGCGAGGCGACACTGCCATGTTCAGTCGCGCCGAGGCATACGTCTGTGGCGTGGAGTACGACTATTGGGTGACCAACGGCAAGCCTGATGCACCCGCCGCCAAGGCTCTCGCGCCTTACGCCGACCGCCTCCACCTGTTCGAGTGGGGCGACACGCTGCCTATGGGCGTGGTGGCGATAGATGCCCACGGCCACACTCCCGGCCACACCGCATTCCAGTGCGGCCGCCTGCTCGTTGTCGGCGACCTTGTTCACGGGCTTGGCATTCAGATGAACGTCCCCACGATATGCGCCAACTTCGACATGGATCGCCCCGAGGCGATTGCCTCCCGCAAGCGTCTTTTCGACTATGCCGAGAGCAACCAGCTCCTCACTGCGGGGATGCACTATCCCTTCGATGCCCTGCTCGATTTCCTTGTGGTGCAGGACGACAACGAGGAATGACTTATATACCAATATAATGCGTGGGGCTTGCCGGTGCGAATGCGCCCGGCAAGCCCCACGTTTTGTTGTGTCTTTTCAGAGCTTTCCCTCTTCCCTGTAAGAATAATACTTGCCGTCCGTGATGATAACGTGGTCGGCAAAGAAGAGCCGCATCGTGGCGCAAGCGTCCGCCAGACGCTTCGTTATCCGGTCGTCGTCGCGGCTCGGGTTCGGGTTCTGGCTCGGGTGGTTGTGGCAGAGAGCCACTATCGTGGCGTTGCAGAGCAGTGCCTCACGCAGGATTACGCGCACGTCGACAGCCGTTTCGGATATGCCGCCGTGCGAGATGCGCTCGCGCTTGATTAGCTTGAAGTTCTGGTTCATCAGCAATACCCACGCCTCCTCGGTGTCGAGGTCTTGCACAAGCGGATGGATATTGTTGTAGATGGCGGTGGCAGAGCCGAGGTCGGGACGCTCCTCTGCCTTTTCGAGCTGCCTGCGCTTGCCCAGTTCGCAGGCGGCGAGGATGGTGATGGCCTTTGCCGGCCCCATTCCCTTGTACCCGGTAAGCTCGCGCACGGTCTTCTTCCCGAGCGTATTGAGATTGTTGGAGCAGTCGGCCAGCACGCGCTTCATCAGTTCCACGGCACTCTCGCCTGCCGAGCCGGAGCCTATCAGGATGGCCAGCAGTTCGGCGTTCGACAGGGCTTGCGCCCCGAGCCGTTCGAGTTTCTCGCGCGGGCGGTCGTCTTCCGCCCATTGGGCTATGGTCAGTTTCTCCATGCCGTTTCCCTTGTCATGTCCTGGCGGATGCAGTCGGCCTCACAACGTCACTATTTGTAGAACGTCTTTTCAAAGGCTTGGAACTCCCCCTGCCCCCTGACGCACATCTTCCACCATGCCGAGATGAAGCCCGTGCCGTATCCGATGAGCTGCACAAAGGCCGCGCCCACGGCCAGACAGCCCACGCGGAGGCTGCGTTCGCGGCGCGTTGCGTCGGCGGCTATTATGGCAGCGTAGGCCAGCAGCGGCAGCCACGGGCCGGCGCAAAGCCAATACCAGCGGTGAATGTCGTCGTATTCCATCAGCACGCGACCCACGGCGGAGGTCAGCACGAGTGCGGCCACGCCCACGGTGAACACAGCCGGCAGGGCGTGGACGGCTTTCAGCGAACCCGGATGACGCTTGTTGAGGTTTATTCGGGCAATGCCGCTGTTGTAGACTTGGCGGAAGAACTTGCGCATATCGGTGCGCCGCTTGTGCCACACCCATGCTTCGGGGAACAGCCGGCAGCTGCACCCCGCCTCGTGGATGCGCAGGCTGAAGTCGATGTCCTCTCCGAAGCGCATCGGCGCAAAGCCCCCGAGGCGGCGGTAGACCTCGCTCCGTATGCCCATGTTGAACGAGCGGGGGTAGAACTTGTCGAGCTTTCGCTTGCCGCCGCGTATTCCTCCCGTGGTGAAGAAGCTCGTCATGGAGTAGCTTATGGCCTTCTGCGTGTAGGTGAACGAGGGGTGTGCCCTGTCAGGGCCGCCGAAAGCGTCGGCCGGCTGGCGGCGCAGTTCGTCGTCGACGGCCTTCAGGTAGCCCTCCGGAAGCACCACGTCGGAGTCGAGCACGATGATGTATTCGCCCCGCGCGCGCTCCGCCCCGTAGTTACGGCTCGGCCCCGGCCCGCTGTTCTCCTTTGCGTAGTAGGTCAAGTCGAGTTTCGTGGCGTGGGCTTCGGCCACAGAGCAGCTGTCGTGCGCTGAACCGTCCTCCACCACTATCACCTCGAAGTCGCCGAACGTCTGCCGCTCCATGCTCTGGAGCAGCTCCTCCATCTCCTCAGGGCGGTTGTAAACGGGGATTACAAACGAATATTTCCTCTGCTTCTTTTCCATTTGGTTGTGGCGTTGTATGGTGGTGACGAAGCCTTGCGGGGGCTTGCCCATGAAAACGACGCACAGCCCGCGCTGTGCCTTTCAGGCCGTGCGTGGGCTGTGCGTTGCCGTCGCCGCTCCCCGCTTGTCGTCGGGTCGTGGCTCTATTGTTTGCGTTGAGGCATCGTGGCCGTTGGCCGCTTGCCCTGAGCGTTCACTCCTTCACGCGGTTGAGATAGCTGCCGTCGCGGGTGTCCACCTGTATGAGGTCGCCCTCGTTGATGAAGAGCGGCACGCGCACCTCCACGCCTGTCTCGAGCGTTGCGGGCTTGGTGGTGTTGGTGGCGGTGTCTCCCTTTACGCCCGGCTCGCTGTGCTTCACGCGCAGGTTGGTCTTGACGGGCATCTCGGCGTAGAGGATAGTACCGTCGGTGGTGTCGGTCACCACTTCAACGACATCGCTTTCCTTCATGTAATCGACACCGATTATGAGGTCGCGGGCTATTGGAATCTGTTCAAAAGTCTCCTGATTCATAAAGACGCTGCCCGTGTTGTCGTCGTACAGATATTGGTATGGGCGGCGTTCGATGCGCACATCCTCGAGCTTGAAGCCAATCTGGAACGTGCGGTCAAGCACGCGGCCATCGGTGACGTTCTTCAGTTTGGTGCGCATCACGGTGTTTCCCTTGCCGGGTTTCACGTGCTGGAAGTCTATGCACACCCAGATTTGGTTGTCCATGCGTATGCACGTACCTTTCTTTATTTCCTGTGAATTTATCATAAGGTTTTGGTTCTAAATGCCTTTTTCCTTTTGTTTTCGGCTGCAAAGTTAATGCAAAAAGTGCTTAATGCAAAGAAAATGCGACAGTTTTTGCCTGCCGCAGCTGTGCGTCGGGGCATTCTTAGAAGCTGTTTTGAATTTCTACAAAAAGTTTTTCTT
>CAZURD010000129.1:0-5564 GCA_964623445.1 uncultured Prevotella sp.
GATTTCACCGCCATATGCGCCGCCTCGCCATGCGCGCCGAAGCCACAATCCGTAAATGGGGCAACCTTAACCGTCATTTGTTTACACAGCCAAAAGCCTCTTTTCCGTAACTTTGCAGAAACGAACGCCCGCCCTTGTCAAAGGCAACGACAACCATTAATACGCAATGACGATGAACAAGAGAACATTGGCGGCCATCATCGCCGCCGCAACGCTAAACACAGGATACATCATGGCGCAAGAGAAAATCACGCAGACTGCCGGGCACGTGCAGTTGGGAGAGTTTGCACCGAAGTTCGCCGAGCTTAACGACGACGTGCTCTTCGGTGAAGTGTGGAATCGCCCGGGGCTTAGTCCCCACGACCGCAGCATGGTCACCGTGGCCACGCTCATAGGCAAGGGCATCGTCGACTCGTCGCTCCAGCACCACCTCGAGTTCGCCAAGAGCAACGGCGTGACGCGCACCGAAATCTCCGAGATTCTCACCCACATCGCGTTCTATGCCGGATGGCCCAACGCATGGGCAGCGTTCCGCATGGCAAAGGACGTGTGGGCCGACGATGCCGACGGCGATGGCGGCAAGGCCGCATTCCAGCGCGAGATGATATTCCCCATCGGCGAGCCGAACACGGCCTACGCGCAATACTTCACGGGCAACAGCTACCTCGCCCGCGTGGCCACGGAGCAAGTGCCATTCGCCAACGTTACCTTTGAGCCGCGCTGCCGCAACAACTGGCACATACACCGCGCCACCAAGGGCGGCGGCCAGATGCTCGTCTGCGTGGCCGGCAGGGGATGGTATCAGGAGGAAGGCAAGCCCGCCGTGCAGATGCTCCCGGGCGACGTGGTGAACATCCCCGCCAACGTGAAGCACTGGCACGGAGCGGCTGCCGACAGCTGGTTCGCCCACCTCGCTTTCGAGGTGCCCGGCGAGAACACGTCAAACGAATGGCTCGAACCTGTCACCGACGAGGAATACGACAAGCTCGGCAAGTGAAGGGCGACGCGCAGGACAAATAAACGCAGGCAGATAGGGGAGTGAACGGAAGCCAGAGGCTTTGCCCGAAACTCACGACATGCCCGACAACAAAAGAGAGGGTGCAATTCAAATTGGGAAATATTTGATGCGCCCCCTCTTCTTTTTATTGGGTTTATGGTCAAGCGGGAATGTGTTGCGAAATTCGTAACAATTCAATTCCTATTGACGAATTAACTATTGTGGTGTTTTGTGTCTCTTCATTGACGCTTTCTCCTTTTCCAATAATTAAATACTTTCTGTGCTGATGGCATAAAGTAGACAAGGACTAAAATACTAATCAGCATCGCCACTTGCGCCAATATCATGCTATTTGTTATCAGCATGACAAACCCACTGATTATGAGAGTTCCAATCCATACAATGACAGCTTCACAGAGATAAATCAGCACCTTGTAACCTGTCTTTACCTTTTCTACCGGAACTTCTTCACCGTCCATAGGAGACGTTTTCTTGCTAAGCAGACTGAAAGCAATCCATCCAAACACAACTGTAAGAAATAAAGAGAATGGTAATTGCCTCTGAGCCAAATAAACCTCTTCCCCTGTAGATGTGAAGATTGTCACCATTGCAAAAATAGACTGAAACAGTCCTGACACGCACATCAGTACCATAAACCATCCGATAATCTTTCTAAGCTTCTTCATAGACTGTAATATTTATTATAATGATTCATTTTTGCCAGCTTTAATCCACTTGAAACCAATATACGCCCCTATCAACAGACATACTGGTATGGTGTAGAACACTATTGCACAAAAACCAAAAGGTAGTGGTACGACATAGAATAGAGGCATAAACAGGAACAATATGATAGCCCTAAGTTCAGCTTTATTATTTAAGTATTTGTAGAACTTGTTTTTAAACCACTGCGGAACGAGGTAGTCCTCTGAATACTCCTGTATAGCTTTCTTCCTTAAATAGAATAATAGCAAGCCATTCCTCACCAATATTTCTAAAACAATAAAAATTATCCAAACATCATGGGCTGATGAATTTGAAAAACAGATTAAGGAAACTATTATGTCAATGATAATAATGACCTTTATATATCTGTAAAGGTTATGGGCTTTCTTATTAATCCAAATGGGCTTGTTGGCCTTGATTAGAATTACGGATTCTCTAACCACAAAGCCTAATGAAATGGCTGCGCCAATGGCCAGCAGCACCATAAAAGCTATGCTGGCTCTCCTATATTTTGCAAAGTCTTTAAAAGAGATAGCCTGTTCCACTTCGTCAAACCATCCATCAACATTGTCTATGGCAGCCGCTTCCAGATAGTAAGCCTTTTTGTTACAGCATATAATAGCCACCTTAGTAGGTATGAACAGGCTGTCTCCCATGTCTCTTTGGTAATAGTATAGTACGGCAGGAGCACCCTTTACTAATCTTCTATAAGAAGTAGAACTATCATACAAAAAAGACTTCAACTTTAAAGCTGAGTTCATGTAGTTCTCGTAATAAAACTCATCCTTAAATGTTCTCTCTTTAAATACATGGCTTAGGTCATATATATTCAGAGTAAAGAAGCGGAAATCATCCTTTTTACTGTCGTCTATATAGTAATATGCACCCATCAAGTGAGCATCGGAAGATTGAGAAATTAGAGCAGGAAGCACATCTCTAGTAAATTTCAGCTGATTGTATGGTGGCTGAAAGACTATTCCAGCTTTCTTGAAATCATCGTTTAACCGGGTATTGTTTTCTATATAGATTATGCAACCCACCAATACTGCAATCAGCGTAATTAATAACAATATCTTTTTCATACCATATTACCTTTAAAATAAAAAAAGGTGTGATACTTTCCTGTTCACGTCCAAGGTATCACCACAACACCTACAATCACAAACAGAGAAAGCCCACACACTTATGGTATGAGCATTCACTTGCTTACTGCTGTGATTGTTAGTCTTCAAAGTGGTGATTTTAGGACTGTCACAAGTAAGAAGCAAACACTTCCTTTTCCGATATGTCGTTGTTAAACTTTACTTCATTAGCAATTACTTTAGTTGTTACTGCTACAAAGATAGCACTTTCCAGCGAGAAACAAACTATATGACCGCTACTTTTTCAAAGCAAACTCCAACACGTCAGATGCCATAGAGGTGTGGGCTGTGCCTTAACTACATGCAAAGGTACTCTTATTCCCCGTTTCTGTTATGGCCAAAGGCAAGTAAAGTGACCATCAAAGTGCTAAAGCTATGAACTCCGTCATGGCTTTAGTATTTTGATGGGAAAATGGAAACTGTACGGAATTGGCTTTGCCGAAAGTAAGCAACGTTGCGCCGTGGAAAATAAAAAATCATCCCCCTGCAACGCCACCGTTGCAGGGGGATGTTCCGTCGGTGTCGGACTTTAGAAGTTGACTCCCAGGGTTACAGAGAACTTGCTTGTCTTTAGGTCTTCTGCTAATTTGTTGAAGTCGAGCGCGTAGTTGATGCCAATGTTGAAATTGTTAATGTCGAACGTGGTGCCGATTTGCCAGCCGAACTGGCAGCGTTTCCATGTGTAGTCATCATCGCCCATGTCGTCCTCATCGAAGTAGTTCACAGAGGTCATTTCCCAATCTTCCAAAAGATCTTGGATGTCATCATCGCTGGAACTAAGTTTACCTTTTCCCAGCACGTTTACTCTGAGGAAGAAGCCCGTATAGGGTTTGACGCTCACCTTATCGTTAATCTTAGCTCCATAAACGAAATTGAGAGGGATGGTTAGTCCCAAGAATGTGGAAGAGTAGTCCACATCATCAATATCTTGCCAATCTGTGAATTTAAATCTCCCAAAATTGACTCCGAGTCCCGTTTCAAAGAATATGGGGAGCTTTGGGGCAATCTTGAACGATTGTACATAACTGACGGAGAAACCGTTATAGTCTTTCCAATAGTCGTCGCCATAAGTGTCATCATCATAGTTCATAAACATGCGGTCATACGAAACGCGCAGGCCTTTCCATGCTTCAACGTCGGAATACGAGGAAGAGGAAGAAGAACGCCCGCTCCCGCTATTCATGAATTGCGCGAAAGACATTGTGGAGCAGCCCAACAACATCGCGGCCAATAAATACTTAATCTTTTTCATAACGTTGTGATTTTGGTTAATAATGTGTTTGATAAACTCAGTCGTCAGTGATTGAATGTCATGCGCCAGATGTTGGCCTTGCCCTCATTGCTTCCGCGTTGCGAAATGAAGTAGATGTATCGCCCGTCCTTGCTCCACACGGGGCTTAGGTCGTCTGCCGCGTGGTAGGTGAGCTGGCTGAATCCCGTCCCGTCCATGCGCGCCACGAACAGGTCGGTGTTATAGTAGGTGAAGCTCCCCGTTTCAATCTTTGTGCTGCCCACAAACAGGAGCCATTGCCCGTCCGGCGAGATGACGGGCGAGGTGAAATTATGGTCGGGGTGCGACACGATGCACTCTTCCACTCCCGTGTCGTAGTTGATTTTCCATATCTCGCTGTTGCCGGCCGAGTTGGGACGCACGCAGACAAATGCCTTCTCGCCTTTCACGGGATAGGGGTTGAGGCCTTGCGAATAATTGGCCAGGAAGTTGTTCTTCATGTCATAACTCCAGATGCCGGTGCCGTTGTTCTCCTGCCGTGCGAAGAAAATCAGGTTCATGTCGTCCGAGTAGATAGGGGAGTAATCTTGGTTGCCCATCGTGATTTGGCGGCATACGAACCCCTTATCCGCCGATGTCTGGAATATCTGGTTGGTCTTGCCGCGTGCTTCCGAGAACACAATCTGTTGCCCGTCGGGCGAATAGGAGAAGTCGAGCACGGCCGTGCGGTTGGTCTTCTGTATGGAAGAGCCTTGCTTGGCAAGGTCTTTTATGAAGATGTTTGTGGTGGAGTTGCGGAACGACAGGTAGGCTATCTGGCTTCCGTCTTTCGAGATGTCCAGTATGCGGTTGGAGAACCAGTTGATGCCCTGCGCGTTGCGTCTCACTTCGGGCATACACACATAGTCTGTTTCGAGCGAAATCTGGGTGAACTCTGTTCCCGACTCTTCCGGTACGTAAACGACCGAATAATCAACTTTCTGTGCCTGTGCGTTAGCTGTGGCCAGACAGAGCAGCAATAGCGTGCCGCAGTAAAATATTGAGCCTTTCATTGGCGTAACTCCTGTTTTTGTTTGTTAATTGCGTGACAACTTTTTCAGCCGCAGCCTTTGCCTTGAAAAGTTTATCTCTTCATAAGAGATATACACAAAGATATTAATGCTTGTAAATCAGCGTGTTGCCTTGGATGCACAAGTGGATTTGCTAAACAATTTCGCACAACTTACTAAACAAATCCAAACAATTTGCTAAACAATTCCGCGTGAATTGCCGTTAATACCATATTATAAACCGAGGCAAAATCACGGAAATTTGTAGAACAATCCGCAGTAAATTTAGCCCTCATGCGGTTTTTTTGCCTTTTTTGTTTGGTCTTTTATAACCTTTTATATACATTTGCAACATCACAGTCGCTCTCTTATGAAGAGATATACACAAAGATTTCAGAGATAAGTGGGCATTCCATAAG
>CAZURD010000130.1:0-1560 GCA_964623445.1 uncultured Prevotella sp.
AACGAAACAACGCTCCTGTCGCATCGCAAAGGGTCTCAAGGCGCAATTTAGTTTATGATTTACGCGGCTTCATTTTGTGCAAAAAGGGATATGGCATTCAGTGACGACTGACATCTAAACACTTAATGGGAAATATCTCTCGTCAAAAAACGCGCTAATTTGCCATGCGCAAAGCACAACGAAGCCAGTCCAACCGCTTCTGTGCAACACCCAGATATACAACGACTTGCAACGGATGCCTTATTGCCCTGCAAAACGGCATTCGTTGCCTTTTAATAAGGCATTAATTGCATTGCAACGAGGCATCCGTTGCAATGCAGCGAGAGCCACCGCCAAGATAGAAGAAAAAGGTGTGTTACTTCTAAGTATACGTGAGTTCGGTATTAGGAAACCATTATAGTCAAATAGAATTGATTATCAGAAATCATCATCACAATTTTATTGATATTCAAATGGTTACGATTTGGGTTTTTCGCGATATATTCCGGTTGACGACTATAAAATGTTCTGTTTGTTATAATTCGCGAACCATTTCCGTTTGATACAGAAAAATTTTAAGCAATCAAAATATTTTATTGTATGGCGTTTATTTGCTGAAAAATATTTATCTTTGGCATTTGGAAGTGAGCTGATGCTCTTTCCAGACATATTTAGAAGCGTTATGCTTATCTTGTAGTTGGAAACGTAGGAAATTTCACAACTAAGATACAAGAGACAGGCATAGTGGTTCTCACGCATGCGTGGGCTGCTATTTCTGCGACTTGTATCTAATGGCTTTTCCTACGGCCTCCAACTACGAAGCGGCATAGTCAGCACCACGCTTCGTGCGTTTATTAATAGCTACTATGGTGTTGGGGGCTGTAAAATAATTGTTATGCAGATTTACAAAAATTGGCTTCAAAGCCACAACGTTCAATTTCAAGAGACTCCCATAGGACTGATTTTCAGTTATCAAGGAGGAGCTTTCATCATCTCCGATAACAGTGGTGATGAACTGTATTTCCAGCTCATAATGCCAAACATCTATGAAGTTTCTTCTTTTCAGAAAACGCAGGCACTGCAAGTAATAAATAGGTTGAACAGGGAAATTAAATGTTTGAAGGCCACAATGCAAGATGATGGTCATATTTGGCTTAGCACTGAGATCTTCGTTGACAGTACGCCTAAAATCGATGACTTTATGGGTCGTCTTTTCTCTATACTGTTTGCGGCTCGTATTAAATTTGATAGTATGATGGGATGATGAGTTTTATTTGCAATCTGCTTTTAGGTTCAAATAATCTTTCTGAAGGTTTTGTAGAGTTCCTTTCAAGTGACCACATACGTTATCAAAATGGTGTCGATGTCTCTGGCCACAACTTTAATTGCCATCACCTCCGCCACAGCCGGGCAGGGCAGCTTCTGCATCTCCGCCGGCGAAGTGATTGCCCCTGAGGACACGGTCTCCCTGTCCGTGGCCGACGCTGCCGGACGCATCGTGCGCTCCTCCGACGGCGGTGCCGTCGACATCAGCCAGCTGAGGGGCGGGGTCTACATCGTCACCGCCACCGCAGCCGACGG
>CAZURD010000130.1:1660-5459 GCA_964623445.1 uncultured Prevotella sp.
ACATCAGCCAGCTGAGGGGCGGGGTCTACATCGTCACCGCCACCGCAGCCGACGGAAGCAAGACCGCCGTCAAGGTCGCAAGATGACACTCCGCCTTTAGGAATCAGAGTAACAGAGGGAGCTAAGGAAGCCGAAGGACATTCCCGGGAAAACCGTTGTCCTTTGGCTTTCTTAGCTCCCTCTGCATCTTTCATTCGCAAGTGGTATTTCTAAATTCATGTTAAATGACTGCAATAGGCGTGCAAAGTGTCACGCCCGTCTGCGTCAAAAACCATATCTTTGCATATAATGGTGGAAAAATGACACAACACCACCAGCCTTTCTCACCCTAAAGCAATCGTATATGATGCCGCTCACCAATCTCCACGACCTCGATGCACGCCTCGATTCGCTCCGCCGTCCGCTCACGGTGGCTGTGGTCTGCCCGCGCGATGGGGCTTCGGCCGAGGCTCTCGCCCAAGCCATGCGCCACGCCAACATATCCCTGCGCCTTTTCGGTTGTTCGGAGGACGACTTCGCCTGCGCCGCTAGATGGATTGCACAGGGGCGCGCTTCGGCCTCCCTCGCTCCCACGCCGGCCGATGCTGCCCGCTCCGCCGTGGCTGCCGTGCGCCGTGACGAGGCGCAAGTGCTGATGAAAGGACTTGTCAACACTGCCGACCTCCTGCGCGCCGTGCTCGACAAGGAGCAGGGACTGCTGCCTGCGGGGCGCGTGATGAACCATGTGTCGGTCATCGAAGTGGAAGGCCGCGCAAAGCCGATCTTCGCCACCGACGTGGCCGTCATACCCGAACCCACGCTCGAACAGATGCACGCCATGGTGGGCAACACCGCCGCGCTTTGCCGCCGTCTCGGCGTGGAGCGACCCAAGGTGGCTCTGATCCATTGCAACGAGAAAGTGAGCGAGAAGTTTCCGCTCACGCTTGCCCACGAGGAGATAAAGCGACGGGCGGTTGCCGGAGCCTACGGCGATGTCTGCGTTGACGGGCCTATGGACGTGAAAGTTGCTCTCGATGCCCGCAGTGCCGCCGTGAAGGGCATCGTTTCGGAGGTGGCCGGCGATGCCGATGTGCTCCTGTTCCCGTGCATCGAGGCCGGCAACACGTTTTACAAGACCGTCTCCCTCTTCGCCCCGTCGGTCATGTCGGGACTGCTCTGCGGCACGACAGCCCCCGTCACGCTCTGCTCCCGCGCCGACACCCCACAATCGAAGTACCGCAGTCTCGCCCTTGCCTGCATCGCGGCAGGAGGTGACGAGGCCGCCAATGCCCACGAGCCATGAGAATACTCGCCATAAATCCCGGTTCCACGTCGACCAAGCTCGCCGTCTTCGACGATGAGCGGCAGGTGTGGGCAGCCGGTGCCCACCATCCCCTTTCCGAGCTGTCGCGGTTTCCGCGCATTGCCGACCAGTATGCCTACCGCCGCGACTTCATCCTCGAACAGCTGCGCCTTGGCGGCATCGCCCTTTGTTTCGATGCCGTGATAGGCCGGGGCGGACTGCTGCGCCCGTTGCAGGGCGGTGTCTATGCCGTCAGCGACACAATGGTGGAGGAGCTTCGCAATGCCAAGATGGAGCACGCCTGCAACCTTGGTGCGCTGCTCGCCCGCGAGATAGCCGACCGTTGCCAGTGCCCCGCGCTCATCGCCGACCCCGTCGTTGTCGACGAGCTTCGCCCCGAGGCGCGGCTCACGGGACTGCCGTTCATTGAGCGGCGCTCCATCTTCCATGCCCTCAACCATAAGGCCACCGCCCGCCGCTACGCCGCCTCCGTCGGGCGACGCTACGAGGATTTGCGCCTCGTCGTGGCGCATCTTGGTGGCGGGGTGTCGGTGGGTGCCCACTGTTTCGGGCGCGTTGTCGACGTGAACGATGCACTCAATGGCGACGGCTCGTTCTCCACGGAGCGTTCGGGCGCGCTTCCCGCCATGCAGCTGGCCGACCTTTGCTTCGGCGGCAAGTACACGCAGGCGGAGGTGAAGCGGCTCATTTGTGGCAAGGGCGGGCTTACGGCGTGGCTCGGTTCCAACGACATGATCACCATCGCCGCCCTGGCCGAGGAGGGCGAGCAGCCCCATGCCCGTGTTGTGGAGGCAATGATGTATGGCGTGGCCAAGCAGGTGGGCGCGATGCACGTGGCTCTCGGCTGCCGCACCGATGCCATCATCATCACGGGCGGCATAGCCCACAGCCAGCATTGCATGTCGCTTTTGCTCCCGCAGATAGAGCCGTTGGCCGCAGTGGCCGTGCTGCCGGGCGAGAACGAGATGCAGTCGCTTGCCAGCAACGCACTCGCCGCCCTGCGTGGCGAACTTCCGGTGCAGGTCTACGCCTGAAGCCCGCGCCCGCATGGCGGCGGTGGAGGGAATCCCCGGCCGCCGCGCCTTGTGCGGTGGCGGCCGGGGGTCAGAGGTTGGAGGCTGTCGCCCCGCCTATTGCCCCGAGCACTGCCGAGGCCACGGCGATTATTACCTTAATTATGGTCTGCCAAATCTTGTCTTTCATCAGTTTTTTGTGTTTTTCATGTCTGCTGTGTGTTTTTCATAGCGTTCCGCGCCGTGCGGAGAGGCTGTGCCAGCGTTCAAGGCTCGACCACTTCCTCCTCGTCTTCCACGTCGTTCTTCGGCAGCTCGGCCACGCGGCAACCGTCGATGAGTGACTTCGTGCGTCGTCCGTCTGCGCTTATGGTCACCTCGGGCTGGAATATCACGTGTACGCCTTTCACCTTTTCCGATGCGTTGAATCCCTTCACGGTGGTGCTGCCCTCGCTCGTCAGGCCGAGCTTGAACGTTCCGAAGCGGTCGAGCTTCACGCGGTTGGAGTTCTGAAGCTCCTTTTTCATCACCACCACCAGCTCGCTTATCACGGCCAGCACGTCCGAACGCTTCACCGAGCAGTTGGCCTCGATGCTCTCCGACAGTTGGTTGATGTCCACCGTGTCCATCATCGTTGCGCGTGCATACCACTTTCCAAAGCCTGCGTTGCGGCTGTTGTTGTTCTTGTAGAGTTTGTACTGAAGTGCCATTGTTGTCTTCCTTTCTTTTTAAGGTTAATGATTTGTTGACTGTTCTCATGCCGTCGGCCGAACGACAATGCAAAGATACGGTTATTTGCGCCCCTTGTCAAGCCCCGTCGGGCTACAGTGCGGCGACCTGATGCCGAGCCGAATGAGCCGTTGGGGAGCAGCCGTCTTGAACCCATGCAATTCTCGTTGCGGCGGCGCGCAAGCAGGGCTGGGACGGTGTTCAGCCGCAGAATCAGTCTGAAGCCTAACGCCCGATTGGGGTTCAAAAGGCGTTTGATTGTGAAAAAATCGGATAAAAACCGCCTAAAAAGTTGGCTGATTGGCAAATAAGCCGTAATTTTGCAACCGCTATCAGTGGGCTTCGCAAGCTCACGGCACTGCCATATATGGCTGGAACAAGCGAAAAGGCGAAAAAACAACAATAAAAAATAAAACCAAAAACAAATGATCATTGTCCAAGTAAAGGAAGGCGAGAACATCGAGAAAGCCCTCAAGAAATTCAAGAGAAAGTTCGAGAAGACCGGCGTGGTGAAGGAACTTCGCGCCCGTCAGCAGTACAACAAGCCCTCGGTCATCAAGAGGCTCAAGATGGAACACGCCATTTACGTACAGAAGCTCAGGGCAGCCGAGCAGTAATCAAACGCATACATCCCCCGCATCGCGGGGGATTTTTTTGCCTTGGCCTGTCTTTTGAAGTCAAAAGTAAGCCAAAGTACAACAGGGTTCAATAGAAATTTAGTGGGGATAAATTTGTAAGATTAGATAGTCTTTCT
>CAZURD010000131.1:0-5453 GCA_964623445.1 uncultured Prevotella sp.
TGCGGATGTGCTTTCCTTATCCCTCCCTTATCCGTGGACAAATTCGTCGATTGTGTTCCCGTCTGCGCACAGGCGACGCTTTAACGTGGCTTCCCTCGGCAATTCCGGCGCGGGCGTGCCGCCGCTGACGGTCACCGGCGCGGTCTCCACGCGGATTTCGTCCCACAGACTGCGCTCCATGAACGAGCGAAGAGTGGTTGGCCCTCCCTCCACGAGCAGCGACTGCAACTGCTCCTCGCGGCAGGCATCGAGCAGGCTGTCGATGGTGAACCCTGCGCCGAGCACGAAGCGGCGGGGCGACGGGCCGGCCCACAGGCGGGTGTCAAGGCGCGGGCGGTCGCGCTCGGCGGTGATGCGCCCCACGGCGATGGCGGCGCACTCCGAGCGCAACTTGTGTACGAGCATCTGCGTGTATGGCGTGGAGAGGCGCGTCGGCCGGAAGTTGTCGTCAACGAAGCCGTTGGCCGACTGCGCCCATTTCAGCGTGATGTAGGGTCGCCCGAGGCTGTGGAACGTGATGAAGCGGCGGTTGAGGTGGCGGCATTCATCTTCGAGCACGCCCACAGTGACCTCTATCCCGGCCTCGCGCAGCATGGCGATGCCTCGCCCGCTGACCTTGGCGAAAGGGTCGACGCAGCCCGCGACAACGCGGCGAACGCCCTTTCTTATGACAAGCTCGGCGCAAGGGGGCGTTTTCCCGTAGTGAGAGCATGGCTCGAGGCTCACGTAAAGCGTCGACTCACGCAGCAGAGGCGCGTCGGACGCGGACACGGAGGCAAAGGCGTTCACCTCGGCGTGGCCCTGCCCGCAATGCACGTGGTAGCCCTCGCCGATGATTCGCCCGCCTGGAGCCACAATCACAGCGCCCACCATTGGGTTGGGCCGCGCCCCAATCATGCCCTGCTCCGCCAGCCACAGGCAGCGGCGCATATACTTTTCGTCCTCTGAAAATTGGTTCATAAGCCGTTTTCTGTTAAATTTGCACCATGACATACACCAATCTGTGGCAGCGGCTCGCCCCGTCATACGGTGCAGGCGAGGCACGGGCGATAGTGCGCCTCGTGCTCGAAGAGGCCTTCGGCATGACCGCAGCCGACGTTTACAGCGGCAAAGTTACGCAATTATCCACAGACGACGAGGCTCGCCTTGCCGAAATGATGGAGCGTCTGGAGCGTCTGGAGCCGGTGCAGTATGTGCTCGGCCACGCCCTGTTCTTTGGCCGGCGGTTCGCCGTGGGGCCGGGGGTGCTCGTCCCCCGCCCCGAGACCGAGGATGTCTGCGCCTGCGCCATAGCCGCGATACGCACACTGGGGCAGCCCGCGCCCGCCGTGGCCGACCTCTGCACGGGCAGCGGCTGCATAGCCATCACCATTGCCAAGGAGATTCCCGGGGCTGTGGTAGAGGCCAGCGACGCTTCAGAGGCCGCCTTGGCCTACGCCCGCCGCAACGCCACGGAGCTTGGAGCGGATGTCAGCGTGGAGCGGCGCGACGTGCTCAGGCCGTGGACAGGGGCGGCGGGGCTTGATGCCGTGGTGGCCAACCCGCCCTATGTGCTGCCCTCGGAGAGGCCGACGATGGGCGCAAACGTCCTCGGCCACGAGCCGGACAGCGCGCTCTTCGTGCCCGAAGACGACCCCCTGCTCTTCCACAGAGCCATCGCCCGCCTCGCAGCCCGCGCACTGAAGCCCGGCGGGGCGTTGTGCCTCGAGATAAATCCTTTGGTGGCCGGGGACGTGGCGCGGACGCTCTCCGACGCAGGTTTCTCCGCCGTGGAGATTTCGCCCGACCGTCATGGCCGCGCGAGGGTGGCCACGGCGACACTCCAGCAGACATGGAACGCATGACAGAAGAAAAGGCATTGGCGCGCCTTCAGGCTCTCTGCGCCAAGGCTGAGAAATGCTCCCGCGATGCCGACACGAAGATGAGGCATTGGGGACTTGATGCCGACGCGCGGCGCAGGGTGCTCGACAGCCTCGTGCGCGACAGTTACGTGGACGACAGCCGCTATGCCCGGGCCTTCGCGAGCGACAAGGCTTGCTTCGACAAGTGGGGGCCTTTCAAGGTGGAAGCCGCATTGAGAGCCAAGGGACTGGCCGACGGCGACATCAGTGCAGCCATCGCCTGCGTTGACGAGGAACGCTGGGCGGAGGCCGCCGAGGCCGTGGTGGCCGCCAAGGTGAGGCAGCTGAAGGCCGCCGGCGATGCCGACTGGCGACCCAAGGCCGTGCGCCACGCCATGCAGCGGGGCTTTGCCGCCGCCGTAGCCGTGGCCATAGCCGACAGGCTCGGGAGGGAGGAGCAATGAGCCTCCGCCCCCTGCCGCTGCGCCGCCTGCTCGACATGGCAATGCCGCGCCGCTGTGCAGCCTGCGGGGCAAGGCTCTCGCCGACGGAGCGCGTGGTGTGCTCCACGTGCTACATGCACATCCCCCGCACCGGCCACGGCCTGCGTCCGCGCGACAACAACCTCGCGCGGGTGTTCTGGGGGCTGGCCGACGTGGAGCGGGCGGCTGCGCCATACCGCTTCACATCGCACTCGGAGCTTAGCCGAATGATATACGCCATGAAGTACAGGCTGCGCCCCGACATCGGGACCGCCCTCGGACGGATGGCCGCCGGGGAGCTGGCCGCGACGGGATTCTTCGACGGCATCGACGTGATAGTGCCCGTGCCGCTGGCGCGGCGGAGGCTGCGCGAGCGGGGATACAACCAGAGCGAGGCCATTGCGCGCGGCGTGAAGGCGGTCACGGGGATAGGCATGGAGACGAAAGCCTTGGTGCGCACGGTCTACGAGGCGAGCCAAACGTCGCTCCAGCGATGGCAGCGCGTGGCCAACGTGGGCAGCGCATTCAGCCGCCGACACGCCGACGGCCTGCGCGGGAAGCACGTGCTCATACTCGACGACGTGGTGACAACGGGCGCGACGATGCTCGCCTGCGCCTCCACGCTCGCCTGCGTGGAGGACATCACGGTGAGCGTCATGGCACTGGCGTTCACGGAATGAGACGCGCCACCTTACACCTGACAACGAAACACTAACCGGACACGATGATGAACATAAGACAATCACTCGCCACACTGGCTTCGGCTGCGCTGCTCGCCGCCTCGCCGTGCGTGGCCAAGACAGCCGCTGGGGGCACGTTCGAGGCTGGCAGCGGGGCTTTCCTGCTCAATGGAAAGCCTTTCGTGGTGAAGGCGGCGGAGCTGCACTACCCCCGCATACCACGCCCCTACTGGGAGCACCGCATCGAGATGTGCCGCGCACTCGGCATGAACACCATCTGCATGTATGTGTTCTGGAACATACACGAGCAGCGCGAGGGGCAGTTCGACTTCAGCGGGCAGAACGACATCGCCGCCTTCTGCCGCCTCGCGCAGAAGCACGGGATGTACGTGATAGTGCGCCCCGGGCCTTACGTCTGCGCCGAATGGGAAATGGGCGGACTGCCGTGGTGGCTGCTCAAGAAGCCGGGCATAAGGCTGCGGGAGCAAGACCCCTACTTCATGGAGCGCGTCGACACTTTCATGCACCGCGTAGGGGAACAGCTCGCGCCGCTGACGATACAGAACGGCGGGCCAATTATTATGGTGCAGGTGGAAAACGAGTATGGCTCATACGGCGAAGACAAGGCATACGTCAGCGCGATACGCGACATTGTGCGCAGCGCGGGCTTCGACGACGTGGAGCTGTTCCAGTGCGACTGGGCGAGCAACTTTGAAAAAAACGGGCTTGACGACCTCGTGTGGACGATGAACTTCGGTACGGGCGCAAACATAGACAGCCAGTTCTCGCGCCTGAAGAAACTGCGCCCACGGTCGCCCCTGATGTGCTCGGAGTACTGGAGCGGCTGGTTCGACAAGTGGGGGGCGCGCCACGAGACGCGCCCTGCATCGAAAATGGTGGCCGGCATCGACGAGATGCTCTCCAAGGGCATATCGTTCTCGCTATACATGACGCACGGCGGCACGTCGTTCGGCCACTGGGCGGGGGCAAACTCGCCCGGATTCCAGCCCGACGTGACCTCCTACGACTACGACGCGCCCATCAACGAGTGGGGAATGGCCACGCCGAAGTATGACGAGTTGCGCCAAGTGATGCAGAAATACAGCCCCGAGCGACTGCCCGACGTGCCCAGCCCTGCTGCCGACACCATCTCCGTGGAGGCTTTCGGGCTTGGGGAGTTCGCCCCGCTGATGGCCGCCGCCGACAGCATGGCCGTCTCGCGGCAGCCGCTGACGTTTGAACAGATGGACATGGGATGGGGCACCATGCTCTACACAACGTCGCTGCCCGATGCCCCCGGCGGCACATTGACCATCAGCGAGGCTCACGACTACGCCCAAGTGTTCGTGGACGGGAGCTACGTGGGCACGATCGACCGCGTGCAGCGGCAGCAGTCGCTGGCCATGCCGCCCACGCACAGGGGACAGACGCTGGCCATCCTCGTTGAGGGCATGGGGCGGATAAACTTCGGGCGGGCCATAAACGACCCCAAGGGCATAGCGAGCACGGTGACGCTGAGCTGCGAGGTGGACGGCGACCGACTGACGTGGGAACTGCGCGACTGGCGGCAATGGCGGCTGCCCGACGGATATGACGACGCAAAGCGCGCTCTGGCGGCTGCCCAAGGCGGCGCGACCGACACCATCAAAGCCCTGCCCAACGGCGGGCGAGGCTTCTACCGGGGCACGTTCCGACTGAAACGGGTGGGCGACACGTTCCTCAACATGGAGGCGTTCGGCAAGGGACAGGTCTACGTGAACGGCCATCCGCTCGGGCGTTTCTGGAACATCGGCCCGCAACAGACGCTCTATGCGCCCGGATGCTGGCTGAAGAAGGGCGAGAACGAGGTGATAGTGCTCGACGTTGCAGGCCCCGTATCGGAACCGGTGTGCTTCGGGCAGTCTGCCCCGACGCTCGACAGGCTCAACACTCCCCGTCCCACCACGCACCGCAGCAAGGGCGACACGCTCCTGACAGACACGCTGCCGCTGGCCGCAGAGGGCGAACTGGCGCAGGGCAACGGCTGGCAGACAATACAGTTTGACAAGCCCATGACCGGAAGGCACATTGCAATAGAGGCCATCAGCACTCACGACGGAGGCAACCGCGTGGCCATAGCGGAGATATACGCCCTCGACGCCAACGGCAAACGCCTCAGCCGCGAGCCGTGGAACGCCGTCTACGCCGACAGCGAGGACACTTCGAGCGGCAACAACACTGCCGACAAGGTGTACGACTTGCAGGAGTCTACATACTGGCTGACAGACCGCCGCTCTCCACTGCCGCACGTCTTGTCGATCGACCTCGGCTCCACGCAGACCGTCACCGCCGTCGAGCTGCTGCCACGCGCCGAGGACGGTGCGCCGAACTCGGTCAAGGCATACCGCGTGAGGGTGTATTGAGCTGTCTCTTTCAGCTGCGAATGAGGCCAAGATGCAAGTAAGCCAAAG
>CAZURD010000132.1:0-5450 GCA_964623445.1 uncultured Prevotella sp.
TCATACATGCGGCCATTGATGCTTAGCCGCTTAGACACTTTTGATACGAACTGAATGAATCTCATAATGGTTTTGTTTCATTTATGGTTTTGTCAACTGAAATTGCATTGTGCAAAGATACTACTTTTGAAACGAATCGGTTGCATTCCGCCCACGTTTCATCATAAAAATTCCGTTTGTCGGGTTATGCGTGAAAGAAGAAAAGAAAATCCCCGCGTGCCACAGACGCGGCCGCAGGGATTTCTTCTTAATTAAAATGGTAACAATGGAAAATATTCAATGCTTCATATATGGCAGGCGTGGCAGGCTGATTGGTGCGACATTGTGAGAAGCCCCTCTCTTGTCGCCAGCCTCGTCACGGGTCTCCAGTCAAACGCCGAGCGACTTCTTGATGGCCTCAATCTTCTGCTCTGCCCCGGCGGTGCAGCGTGAATAGCAGTTGGAGCAGCGCATCGTATTGTCCTTCACCTCAATGTAGAACTTGATTTTCGGCTCCGTGCCCGATGGGCGGACGCTCACTTTCGTGCCGTCTTCGCAGAACCATTGCAGCACGTCGCTCGTTGTCGGCATTTCGAGTGGCTGGTGCGTACCGTCAGCGTTTGTCTGTTCGAGTGTCAGATAGTCTTTCCATACGACAATCTTGCTGCCGCCAAGTTCCTTGGGAGGCTCTGACCTGAAGTGGCTCATCATCTGCTTTATCTCGTCAGCGCCACTCTTGCCCGGCTTCACCACGTTGACAGTGAACTCCTTCGAGAATCCATATTCCACGTAAATGCCCATGAGCACATCATACAGCGTCTTTCCGTTGTCCTTTGCCCATGCACATATCTCGGCAAGCAGCGAGCAGGCGGAGACGGCATCCTTGTCGCGCACGAAATCCTCAGCGAGGAAGCCGTAGCTCTCTTCGCCGCCGCCGATGTACTGTTGCTTGCCCTCCGACAAGGCAATCTCGCGGGCAATCCACTTGAAGCCCGTGTAGCAGTCGCGCATCTCTATGCCCTGCTTGTCGGCAATCTTGCGTATCACCTCCGTGGTGACGATGGTCTTCACGATGAAGTCGTCGTCTTTCATCAGGCCCATTGCCTTCCTGTTGGTTATGATGTAGTAGAGGAAGATGAGGCAAGTCTGGTTGCCGTTGATGAGAATCCATTCTCCCTTGTCGTTCTTGCAGGCCATGCCCACACGGTCGGCATCCGGGTCGCTGGCCATCACGATGTCGGCATCGATGGCCTTTGCGTCGCGCAGGGCGAGTGTCAGAGCCTCGCCGTTCTCTGGGTTTGGCGAAATCACGGTTGGGAAGTCTCCGCTCTTCACCATCTGCTCCTCCACACAGTGTACGTTTTCAAAGCCCCACGTCTTCAGCGAGCGGGGAATGAGTTTCATGCCTGTCCCGTGCAGTGGCGTATAGACAATCTTCAGGTCTTTCTGCCTCTTTATGACTTCTGGGTCGATGCAGATTTCCTTTATGCGCTCAAGGTATATGCTGTCGATGTCTTCTCCGATGGTGGTGATGAGGCTCTCGTCGCCTGCGAACTTCACGTCTTCAATTTTGACCTTGTTCACTTCGTCGATGATGCCCTTGTCGTGCGGGGCGAGCACCTGCGCGCCGTCCTCCCAGTAGGCTTTGTAGCCGTTGTACTCCTTCGGGTTGTGGCTTGCCGTGACGTTGACGCCGGCCTGGCATCCGAGGTAACGTATAGCAAAAGAGCACTCCGGCGTGGGGCGCATGTCGTCGAAGATATATACCTTTATGCCATTTGACGAGAACACCTTTGCCACAGTCTCCGCGAAGATACGACTGTTGTTGCGGCAGTCGTGGCAGACAACCACGGATATTTCGTCGCGTCCTGCGAAGCACTTCCTCAGGTAGTTGGCAAATCCCTGCGTTGCCATTCCCACCGTGTAGATGTTCATGCGATTGCTGCCGGCTCCCATTATGCCCCGCAGTCCTCCTGTGCCAAATTCAAGGTCTTTGTAGAAACTCTCTATGAGTTCGGTCTTGTCGTCAGACTGGAGCATGGCATTGACGGCACTCTGCGTGTCAGCGTCGAAGAGCGGCCCGAGCCACAGCTTGGCTTTTGCCTCGCATTGTGCAATGAGCGTTTTGTTGTTTTCCATAATTGAAAATGTTTTTATTGTTCCAAAGTTAGTGTCACAAAGATATGCAATATTTCCAAAAGCAGATAGCCGAAGCCACTTTATTTTGGTTTTTTTTCATTGCATCTACCTCAGGCATCCCTGCGGCGGAACTCCGAGCAGACTATGGCCGTGGCGATGGCCACGTTGAGACTTTCCGCTCCCGTGCCTTGCCCGAACGGCGGGATTAGCAGTCGGTGCGTGAGCAGTCTTTTGACGGCGGGCGATATACCCCGCCCCTCGTTGCCCATCACCACAAAGCCCCTTGCCTCCAGCCTTGCGCCGTAAATGTTGTCGCCGTCGAGCGTGGTTCCGTAGACGTGCGTCTCGCCGTGGTAGCGGCGCAGCAGGCTTTCGAGGTCTGTGCGAACCACGTTCACGCGGCCAAGGCTGCCCATCGTTGCCTGTACCACTTTCGGGTTGTATGTGTCGGCCGTGTCTTCGCTGCACACTATGTCGCGTATGCCGAACCAGTCGGCCAGCCTTATTATCGTGCCGAGGTTGCCGGGATCCTGCACCCCGTCGAGCGCAAGTGTCAGCCTTGCCTGCGGGTCAAGTCCCTCGTCCGTGGCATCGGGCATTGGGAACACGGCCACCACCTGCTGCGGCGTCTTCAGCAGGCTGAGCCTCGACAGTTCGCCCTGCGTGACCGGCACGAAGTCGAAGTCGCGGTGTGGCGGCATCGGCCAGTCATCGGTGGCGAACACCACGCACGGCCTCATGCTCCTCATAAGGTCGCCCACCGTCTTTGGCCCTTCGGCCACAAACTGGCGAAATGTCTCCCGGTGACGCTTCTGTTCGAGCGAGCGCACGTGCTTCAACTGTGCCTTTGTAAGCTGCATAAATAACCTGTCGGCTTTAAAATAAGCCCCTTGTTACCTGCAAAGTTACGCAAAAAACCTTACCTTTGCAAGGTCGAAAGCGGTTTTCCGCAGGGGATGCACATTCCATCCCCAACATTCGTTAGCCCGCTCCGTGCAAAAGCAGATGAACTTCCGCCGCATTTCCCTCGCTCTCGCCTCCCTGCCGGCCGTATGTGCAGCCCGCACTCTGGCAGTGGCCTGCGCCGTGCTCTGCGGCCTCGCCATGCTCTGTTCATGCTCGGAGACGAAGTTCGTGGCCGACGGTTCATACCTGCTCAACAAGGTCAAGGTGAACATCGACGGCAAGCATCCCGGCATCGACGCTTCAAACCTCAATGCCCGTGTGCGCCAGCGCGGCAATTCGCGATGGTTTTCGGCTCTCAAAATCCCCCTCGCCACTTACTCCTTGTCTGGCCGCGACACCACGAAATGGATCAACCGCACGCTCCGCTCGATGGGCGAAGCCCCCGTGATATATGATTCGCTCTATACCTTGCGCACCTGCCAAGACCTTTGCGCCGAACTGAACAACGCGGGATACCTCGATGCAACGGTAGACGTGGTGACGAAGACGCGGCGCAAGAAAATCGACGTGACATATAACCTGCACCCCGGACAGGCTCACCGCATCTCCTCCATTGCCTATGTCGTGGAAGACACGGCCGTTGCCCGCCTGCTCAACCTCGGCGACACTGCAAGGTGGTCTCTGCGTCCCGGTATGCAGTTCAACGTGGAACGGCTCGACAACGAACGCAGGAAGATAGCCGACCTGCTGGCTAACCACGGCTACTACAAGTTCAATAAGGAGTACATTTCCTACTTGGCCGACACCATCAGCGGCTCCACCGACATCGGCCTAACGCTCGTGATACGCCCGTTCCGCGACGCGACGGGCGCAGACGCGCCCCACCCGCGCTACAACGTGAGGAGCGTCACCTTTTCGAGCGGCGATCCAGCCGACACCACCATCCATCTCCGGCGGAACGTGATGGAGGGTAACACGTTCATAAGCACGGGGAAAGCCTACTCGGCGCGTGAGCTGCAAAAGACCTACAACCACTTCGGCAGGCTGCAAGCCGTGAAGTACACCAACATCAGCTTTGCCGAAGCCCCCGACAGCGCACTGCTCGACTGCTCCATACAAATCAGCACCAACAAGCCCAGCACCATCAGTTTCCAGCCCGAGGGCACCAACACCGCAGGCGACTTCGGCGCGGCTGCCTCGCTCACCTACCAGAACCGCAACCTCTTCAGAGGCTCCGAGGTGTTCAGCGTGGAGCTGCGCGGGGCGTTTGAGGCCATCCGAGGGCTGGAGGGCTACGCCAACGACAACTTCGAGGAATACAGCATTGAGACGGGCATCCTCTTCCCGAGGTTCATAGCCCCGTTCCTGTCGCGCGACTTCCTGCGCCGCACCACGGCCACGTCGGAGGTCTCTCTGCTCTACGACCTGCAAAACCGGCCCGAATATCACCGCCGCGTGCTCTCCCTGGCGTGGCGTTACAAGTGGAACGACCCTAACCGCAACGACCGCTATCAGGTGGATCTCATCGACCTGAACTACGTCTTCATGCCGTGGATTTCGGACACGTTCCGCCGCGATTACCTCGAAGACGAAACCAGCCGCAACGCCATTCTCCGCTACAACTACGAGGACTTGCTCATCCTCCGCCTTGGCCTCGGCTACGCCTACAACAACGGCCGCATCGCCATCAAGGCCAATGTGGAGTCGGCGGGCAACCTGCTCTCCCTCGGGGCTAAGGCGTTCGGCTTCTCAAAAAACTCCGACGGGCAATATGTGGTGTTCAAGATAGCCTATGCCCAGTATGCCAAGGCCGACTTCGACATCACGCGCAACATACAGTTCAGGTACAACAACGCGCTCGTGCTCCACCTCGGCTTCGGCATAGCCTATCCCTACGGCAACAGCACCATCCTGCCTTTCGAGAAGCGTTACTTCTCGGGCGGAGCCAACAGCGTGAGGGGGTGGAGCGTGAGGGGGCTTGGGCCAGGCTCCTACAAGGGGCAAGACGGAAACATCGACTTCATCAACCAGACGGGAGACATGAAGCTCGACCTCAACGCCGAATACCGCGCCCACCTTTTCTGGAAGTTCAACGGGGCACTGTTCGTAGATGCCGGCAACATTTGGACGCTCCGCAACTACGACGACCAGCCCGGCGGGCAATTCCGCTTCGACACGTTCTGGAAGCAGATTGCAGTGAGCTACGGTCTCGGTCTGCGCCTCAACTTCGACTACTTCATCCTGCGCTTCGACCTCGGCGTGAAAGCCATCGACCCCGCCGGTGAGGGCGACGACCACTACCCAATAATCCATCCGCGCCCCAGCCGCGACTTCACGTTCCACTTTGCCGTGGGTATGCCTTTCTGAAGAAGCCCCGCCACGGAGGTCGTCCTCCCGCGACTGCCCTCCAGCTCCTGACACATTTC
>CAZURD010000133.1:0-4970 GCA_964623445.1 uncultured Prevotella sp.
GCATTCGTTCCGTCAAGGCTCGTGAACGTATAGTATTCGGTGATGAGGTCTGCCGTATTCCCACGGTCTGCCGTGAATCCTACGATGGTGTTCCCGTCAATTTTATATATTCCTGTGTATGTGTTTATGTATGTGCCTCCTTCTTCGTACTTGTCATTCGGTAGTGTGATTACGTATGTTCCATCGCTGTTCACTGTCATATAGACATCCTCTGACGACACATCAATGGTATCGCCGTTTTGTTCCAGCCATATAGCGTCCCATGTGCCCACGATTGTCGCCATTGTCAGACCTGTGTCGTCGTCATCGTCAGAGCAAGCCGTGAAAGACAGTCCAAAGGCTGCACAAAGCAGCGTCAGACACAAATAGTTCAATTTTCCCATTTCAGCTCTTATGTTTTGTGGTTATTGCGTTTACTCTTTCCCTTTCTTTCCAAGGCCACGGTCTGCCGCCTTGTGGCTAATGGTCAGAACTCAAATCCGGCTTTTATGGTGATGGACTGCGTGTCGTATTTCGTTTTTGTCCTGTCAACGAGAGGCGTGCCCGAAACGTAGGTAAGTCCGGAAAAGGTCTCAAATTCAAGGTTTTCTGACGAATAGCCTACGGAGAAATTCATTGCCTGCTTCTCATTGATGGCTATGCGGCAGCCAAGCGCGCCATAGAGGTAAAGCCCTCCATTGTTGTTGACGAACGTGCCGCCTTTCAAGTCGACGTAGGGCGCAATCCGGCCTTTCGTGATGTTGTAGCGCAAATTGGCAAATATGGTGACATCCACTTTCCTGTCCCTCGTGTCAAGCGGGATGATCATGCCTTCGGTTTCATATTCAGGCATCAGGTGCAGGCCCATGCCAAAGCCGCAAAACAGATATGGATCAAACTGAAATCCGTGTGACGTGTTCACCTCTGTCCTTACGAACTTATAGTCACCGACACCGAGGGAATATCCCACATCAACAAATCCGCGATAACAATTTTCGGTGATGTTTTGTGCATTTGCGCACATGGCAACAGACAATAAGATTGCAACCGGGAAGACTTTTTTAATTGAATCCATGAGCATTGATAGCTTTTGGCGTTTTTTTACCTACTTGATCTTGTTTGTTCGACTACCGGAAACCCCGCGATGACGCAAGCCGGACGTTCCGACTTTGCAAAGGTAAAAAGAAAAGGTTTTACCCCCCCCGATTACGTTTTGTTAACCTAATTATAACGTTTGTTTGCGTAATGGATGTTATTTGCGCGAATATCAGCAATCAGTCCCAAAGCACTTTGCCTGCAAAAAAAGGCGTGCAGCAGTTAACATAATTATGTTAAGAAGCTGGCGGAGGCCACTGCCGCCAATCGTTTGATGTTCAGCGAATTGCGAAACCTATGGTTTTGCACTGCAAAACCTGCCTTATTGGCCTCCAATTAATGCCTTATCGCAGTGCAATTAATGCCTTATTGCACTGCAATATGACACCTGCGGAAAAGCGGCGGGCAAGCGACCGTCTTTAGTTGTATATCTGCAAGTAGGGGCAAATATGTATGGTCACAAAAAAAGGAGTTAAGGGAAAGAGGTATATCCCTTAACTCCTGAAGCGTGTTCACTTCCTGATAGAAGTGCATTCAGTTCCTGAACTGCAAGCCAGCACCGTTTGCATCGATGGTGATGGGCTGCTCGCGGTTGAGCTGCTCGGCCAGAATCTGCTTCGACATGTCGTTGAGCACGAAGTGCTGGATGGCGCGTCTCACCGGCCTTGCGCCGAACTCGGGGTCGAAGCCTGCGTCGGCCAGCCAGTCGATGGCGGCATCAGTCACACGGAGCGTGAAGCCCTGCGGGGCCAACATGCGCGCCACGGCATCCATCTGCAAGCGCACAACACTGGCGATTTCTTTCTTGCTGAGCGGCTGGAACATGATGGTCTCGTCGATGCGGTTGAGGAACTCCGGCCTTATCGTGGCCTTGAGCATATTCAACACGTGCGCCTTGGTCTGCTCGACGACGGCATCGTGGTTGGCCTCGGTAATCCCCTCGAACTGCTGCTGGATGTACTGGCTGCCGAGGTTGGATGTCATTATGATGATGGTGTTCTTGAAATTCACCGTGCGCCCCTTGTTGTCGGTGAGCCGTCCGTCGTCAAGCACCTGCAAGAGGATGTTGAACACGTCCGGATGGGCTTTCTCAATCTCGTCGAAGAGCACCACCGAGTAGGGCTTGCGGCGCACGGCTTCGGTCAGCTGGCCGCCCTCGTCGTAGCCCACATATCCCGGAGGCGCACCGATGAGGCGGCTCACGCTGAACTTCTCCTGATACTCGCTCATGTCTATTCGGGTCATCATCGTCTCGTCGTTGAATAGATATTCGGCCAAAGCCTTTGCCAGTTCGGTCTTGCCCACGCCCGTAGTGCCGAGGAAGATGAATGAAGCCAGAGGCCGCTTGGGGTCTTGCAGGCCGGCACGGCTGCGGCGCACGGCATCGCTCACGGCGGTGATGGCCTCGTCTTGCCCGATGACGCGCTTGTGAAGTTCCTCTTCGAGGTGGAGCAGTTTTTCGCGTTCGCTCTGCATCATGCGCGTCACGGGGATGCCAGTCCAGCGGCTCACCACCTCAGCAATGTCGTCGGCGGTCACCTCCTCGCGCACCATCGCGTCGCCGCCCTGCGCATTGTGCAACCGCGACTGAATGGCGGCGATGTCGGCCTCAAGCTGCTTCAGCTTCCCGTAGCGTATCTCAGCCACGCGCCCGTAGTCGCCCTCGCGCTCTGCCCGCTCCGCTTCGAGGCGCAGGCTCTCCATCTGTTGCTTGTCTTCCTGAATCTTGTTGACGAGCGCACGCTCGCTCTCCCACTTGGCGCGCAGCTGCCGTTCCTTGTCGCGCAGTTCGGCAATGTCCTTGTCGAGCTGCTCAATCTTAGGCCGGTCGTTCTCCCGCTTGATGGCCTCGCGCTCTATTTCGAGCTGCTTCAGGCGGCGCGTCGTCTCGTCGAGTTCCTCCGGCACGGAGTCGCGCTCCATGCGCAGCTTGGCCGCCGCCTCGTCCATGAGGTCGATTGCCTTGTCGGGCAGGAAGCGGTCGGAGATATATCGCTCCGAGAGTTTCACGGCGGCGATGCACGCATCGTCCTGTATGCGCACCTTGTGGTGGTTCTCGTAGCGTTCTTTCAGTCCCCGGAGAATGCTTATCGCGCTAAGTTCGTCAGGCTCATCGACCATCACCGTCTGGAATCTGCGCTCCAGAGCCTTGTCGTTTTCAAAGTATTTCTGATACTCATTGAGCGTCGTCGCGCCGATGGCGCGCAGTTCGCCGCGTGCCAAGGCGGGCTTCAGTATGTTGGCGGCATCCATCGCCCCGTCTCCACGGCCAGCTCCGACGAGCGTGTGTATCTCGTCGATGAAGAGGATGATGCGCCCCTCGCTTTTCGTCACCTCGTTGATTACGCTCTTCAGACGCTCCTCGAACTCACCCTTATACTTGGCCCCTGCCACAAGCGCACCCATGTCGAGGGAGTATAGTTGCTTGTCCTTGAGGTTCTCCGGCACGTCGCCGCGCACAATCCTCTCGGCCAGACCCTCCACAATGGCGGTCTTGCCCGTGCCGGGTTCGCCGATGAGCACGGGGTTGTTTTTCGTGCGGCGGGAGAGTATCTGAAGCACGCGGCGAATCTCGTCGTCGCGCCCTATCACGGGGTCGAGCTTCCCTTGGCGAGCCTGTTCAACAAGGTTCTTGGCATACTTGGACAGGCTTTGGTAGTTGTCATCGGCCGACTGCGACTGCACCCGCTGTCCCTGACGAAGCTCGTTGATGGCCGCCCGCATCTCCTTCTCCGTGCAACCGGCATCCTTCAGAATGCGGCTGGCGGTTGAACCGACGGTGAGCAAGGCAAGCAACAGTGGCTCAACGCTCACGAACTCGTCGCCCATCTTTGTGGCATAGTCCACTGCCTGTTGCAGCACGCGGTTGGCATCGCCGCTGAGGTAAGGCTCGCCACCGCTCACCTTGGGCAGGTGGCGCATCTCCTGATCGGCCAGCATCTCAATCTGTTGCGCGTTCACGCCGAGCTTCTGGAAGATGAAGCCCGTCACGTCCTTGGCCTTGTTCGTCACGCCTTTCAGCAGGTGAATCGGCTCAACGGCCTGTTGCCCGCCCGAGGTAGCTGCGTTGACAGCTCCTTGAATGGCCTCCTGGGCCTTGATTGTAAACTTGTCGAAAGTCATATTTTGTCCTCCTATTGTTTCCTTTTAGATAATGTTTTACGACAAAGGAGGTGCAAAATGTGTGCCTTGGCATATTTTATGACAATATGGCAGCACTGTCGGTACTGCTTAATGCCATTTAAATAAGAGTTTAATGATTGTCGGTTGATGGTCTTATGCCATCCAAATTAGAAAGGTAGGGACGATCGGGCTCGAACCGATGACCTCTGCAATGTGACTGCAGCGCTCTAAACCAACTGGGCTACGCCCCTTTCTTTTAAGCGATGCAAAGGTAAGTATTATTCCCGAAACGTGCAAGGAAAAGCCTAAATATTTCGTGATTTTTTTGATTTTGCACCGCTTTGCACTGCTCGGACGGCAAGCAACCGACCAAAATTAAGAAGCTGTTTTGAATTTATCGTGCGATGATTTGGGATGAGTTTTTGAGGCAGTTTTGCTTCCGTGATGAGGAAGATAGCGGGCTATCTGACGAAGCACGGGAGCAAAAATGACCAAAAAATCGCCCAAACCACGCACGAAAACGGAAGCACAAAGCCAAGAAAAAGGACTTTTTGTAGAAATTCAAAACAGCTTCTAAGCCTCCATTGCGACGTTTCCACGCCGTAATGGAGGCTTCAAAAGGCGAGGATTCCGACATTTCGCTGCCATGTCGGAATCCCCGTAATGTCCTTTATGCTTGCCAACGCCGCCCCGCGTAGGATGCGGCGCGTGGCCGGCGGCGTCACTCGCCGCCCTTGGCCACCTTGCAAACCTGGCCGTTTCCGGTCAGCACG
>CAZURD010000134.1:0-4934 GCA_964623445.1 uncultured Prevotella sp.
TGTCGAACTGTTGGTGGCACGACTTGATGAAGCGGAACACGTCGCCCCGTATCGGGATGCAGCGTTCCGTGCCCAGCGTCTTTAGACATTGCACGATGAAGGCATGGTGTTCGCGGTCTTGTTCAACGCTCACTACGCTTGCGCAGCCCCGCGACAGCAGTTCGAGCGATATGCTGCCGGTGCCCGAGAAGAGGTCGAGCGCCACCTTGCCGTCGAAGTCTGTGTAGCCCGTGAGCACGTTGAAGATGTTCTCCTTGGCCATGTCTGTGGTGGGGCGCGCCTTGAACGAGCGTGGCACGTCGAAGTGGCGGCCCTTGTACAGTCCTGTTATTATCCTCATGCTTTCACCTCCCTTTCACGTAATAGGTCATCAAGTCGTATGGCATGTCTTTTATGAGCGATGCAGGTGCGCGGTTGAAGTCGGCGGATGGGGTTATCGTGTATGCTCTCTTCAGGAAGCGCCGCAGTTCGGTCATAATCCAGTCGCGGTCTGGTATGTCGCCCACGATGTGCATTTCGTCGTGCTCTGGCTTCAGCGTGAGTTGTTTCCAGACGTACAGCATGTAATAGAGCGCGTCGTGTGCGTTGCTCACGTTGAATGCGTTGCAATATTTGAAGCGGTTCTGTGCAAAGCTGAATATGTCGGCCTTGCGGTCGTGGAAGTAGGCGTAGAGCTTTCCTCTCGGGCCTATGAAGCTGCGCTGGTGGAGGTATTTCCACACGGGTGTCATGGCGCAGCACAGCTTGACATCGGCAAAGTGGTCGTCGACCACGAGTTTAAGATCCTTGTTTATGGAGAACACGGCTACGGCATTGAGCCACGGCAGCACGTTGAACTCAACCCTGTCGGCCGTGCTTCGCGGGAAGGCATGGCGGTAGATGGTCTCTGCCTCCTCCTGCCTGAAGAGGTCGATGGGCACCATTTGCACCGGAGCGTCGAGCAGCACCATTGCCCTTCGGAAGCCCATGCCCGGCAAGTCGGCCGTCTTGAACGCCTCGCGCAGGTTTGCCGCCATGGAGATGCCGCTTTTCACGGTGTACGGTTCGTAGTCCACGGTGCTGCCGTCCGTGCCTGTCGACAGTGCTGAGAACGACAGCGAGAAGCGGCTCACGCGGATGGTGAGCAGGCGGTTTGAGCCGAGTATGTGTGTGCCTGTGGCGTTGTCCATCTTTTCTTTGTGGGGTATTTGCGTGCAAATTTAGTGGAAAAAAACGAAAACAGCGCGCAAATACCTTGGGCATTGTGCCCGGAGTGCCCCTATCGTCACTTGACGGCCGTGGCGTTCATTCGGGTATAATGAAGTTCACCACCTCCTGTTCCACGCTCACGCGGTATGACCCGACGGGCGTGCTCATCATTCTTCCGTCTACGCCGACCATCACCTGCTTCGCCTTCACCACGTTCACCTCGCGCGTGCGGTAGGGGTGTACGCTGCGGTGGTTGAGGAAACGTCCCGTGAGCAGCAGCCATAAGCCGGCAAGGAGCTGCGTCACTTCGGGGTGGTAGACCACCGACACGTCGAGCATACCGTTGTATGGCACTGCGCTCGGTGTCTGTCCGTAGCCCCGCGCATTGCCTATGCAGACGGTCATCACCTTTCGGCGCACCGTGTCGGAGTTTATTTCGAGGTGCATGTAATACTCCATTCTGTGGAAGAGCATTATGACGCACGACACGAGAAAGGCCAGTGTGCGCGAGCCGAGCAGCCGCCGGGCGCGTCGCCGGAGGTTCATTATGTCGGCAATGAGGCCGATGTTCACGCAGTTGAGGAAGTAACGGTGGCAGCTTTTGCCGTCCTTGTTGGTGTAGCGGATGCAGCCGAGGTCGATTTTCCTCACCCGTCGGCGCACCAGCCAGTCCACGGCCTGCGCCACGTCGCCATCGCTGATGTTCCAGAAGCGGGCAAAGTCGTTGAGCACGCCATTGGGAATCACGCCGAGGGCTATGCCGTCGCGCACGGACGGCTCTGTTTCCATGAGGCAGTTGACGGCATCGTTGAGTGCGGAGTCGCCCCCGACGATCACAATCGTCTTGTAACCGTTGGCAATTAGCATCCTCACGAGCCTCTCCACGCCGGTTGCGCTTTCGCTCTGCACGAAGTCATACTGCACCTTGCGTTCGTCGAGTGTGCGCTGTATTTTCTTCCATTGCGCTGCTCCGGAGCCTTGTCCTTGCTTCGGGCAATAGAGTATTCCCCACCTGTCGTTGTGTTCGTTTCCCATGATGCTTTTGTCTTTGCTTTAGGTTCAGTGCCCGTCGGGCGTGCCGTCTGCCTCCCATAGTGCCATGATGGCCTCCACCTTGTCGTCCAATGGCATGGTTGCGTCTATCCAGTGGATGTGTGTCCCGCGTCGTTCCATGCCCCGGAACCACGTCATTTGCCTCTTGGCAAACTGGTGGATGGCTGTTTCGAGCCTGCTGCGCATCTCCTCCCTCGTGGTGAGACCTATGGCGTATTCGGTCACGAAGCGGTATTCCAGCCCGTAATACATGAGGTCTTCCGCCTTGATGCCGCTGTCGAGCAGGGCTTTCACTTCGTCCACCATGCCCTCGTCAAGCCTGCGATCGAGCCTTTCGGTTATGCGTCTGCGCCGCTCTTCGCGGTCGAGCGCGAGGCCAATCACGAGCGCGTCGGCCTTGGCCTGTGTGCCGTTGCGGCTGTCGGGTTGGCTGTGAGCTTCTATTTCGATTGCCCTTATGGCTCGTTGCGCCGTGTCCACGTCGGTGGTGTTGTGCATAGCAGAGCCGTTTTTGCGCTTCATTTCGGCGAGTATTGCCGTCAGTTCGTCGAGCGTCTTGCCTTCGAGACTTGCTCTGAGAGCCTTGTCCTCGCCCACGGGTGGCAGCTGGTAGCCGCGCAGCACGGCCTCGATGTACAGTCCCGTGCCGCCGCAGAGCACGGCAGTGCGTCCCCGAGCCTCGATGTCGGCTATGGCCTTGGCGCAGTCGCGCTGGTACATGAAGAGGTTGTAGTGCGTCCCCGGCTCGGCAATGTCCACCAGATGGCACGCCACACGCTGCCCGTCCACAATGTAGTCGGCCATGTCCTTGCCTGTGCCGATGTCCATTCGCCGGTAGACTTGGCGCGAATCCGCACTCACGACTTCGCCGCCAATCCTCGCAGCAAGCACGGCGGCCACCCGCGTCTTGCCGCTTGCCGTGGGTCCAAGTATGGTTATCATTCGCGCCATGACACCGATGGTTGCCTTTCTTTTTTGGGCAAAGTTAATAAAAAGAAGCCGTCCGGCAATGCCGGGCGGCTTTCTTTTATCCGTCTAATCCCTGAAAAGGATTAGCCGTTCACTTTCTTCATGTGTGCGATAAGCTCCAGAACCTTGTTGGAGTAACCAATCTCGTTGTCGTACCAAGACACGACCTTGACGAACGTGTCAGTGAGATAGACACCTGCATTGGCATCGAAGATGGAGGTGAGGGGGCATCCGAGGAAGTCGCTCGAAACCACAGCGTCCTCCGTGTAGCCCAGCACGCCATTCAGTTCGCCCTCAGCGGCCTCTTTCATGGCGGCGCAGATGTCGGCCTTGGAAGCGGGCTTCTCAAGGTTGACAGTGAGGTCTACCACCGACACGTCAAGCGTCGGGACGCGCATCGAGATACCCGTGAGCTTGCCGTTCAGTTCAGGAATCACCTTGCCAACGGCCTTGGCAGCACCGGTGGAGGAGGGGATGATGTTGCCGGAGGCAGCGCGGCCGCCGCGCCAGTCTTTCAGCGACGGGCCGTCGACGGTCTTCTGGGTTGCGGTGGTGGAGTGTACGGTGGTCATCAAGCCGTTCACGATGCCGAACTTGTCGTTGAGCACCTTGGCGATGGGGGCGAGACAGTTGGTGGTGCAAGATGCGTTGGAAACGAACTGCGTGCCTTTCTCGTACTTGTCGAAGTTCACGCCGCAGACGAACATGGGGGTATCGTCCTTGGAAGGAGCGGACATCACCACATACTTGGCACCGGCTTCGATGTGAGCCTGAGCCTTCTCCTTGGTCAGGAACAGGCCGGTGGACTCCACAACGTACTCGGCTTCAACCTCATTCCACTTCAGGTCGGCAGGGTTGCGCTCTGCGGTCACGCGGATTTTCTTGCCGTTGACAATCAACTGGCTGTTCTCCACGTCAGCCTCGATAGTGCCTTGGAACGCACCGTGCATCGTGTCGTACTTGAGCATGTAGGCAAGGTAGTCCACAGGGCAAAGGTCGTTGATGCCAACAACCTCGATGTCGTCGCGAGTCTGAGCTGCGCGGAAAACGAAGCGGCCAATGCGGCCAAATCCGTTGATACCAATTTTAATCATCTTACTTTTAATATTTAAAAGGGTTGAGAATGTCGTTTTCGTCTTACCTGAATGGCTTCGTGCGTCATCCTGCCGCTGCGTAGCTTGCGTCCCGCAGGGCGACGCCAGACAGGCGATAATTCTTTTTCAGGTTGCAAAGTTACGATATTTTTCTTATATTTGTCTTTCGGACACGTATTAAATAATATAAAAAGCATAAGGTAGTATGAGTAAGTTCATCAATGAGTTTCGCGAGTTTGCCGTGAGGGGCAATGCCATGGACATGGCTGTGGGTGTAATCATCGGCGGCGCATTCGGCAAGATTGTCACGTCGATAGTCAACGATGTAATCATGCCGCCCATAGGGTGGCTCATCGGGGGCGTTAACTTCACCGACCTGAAGGTGACACTGCCCGCAGTGAACATCGGGCTTGAGACAATGGAGGAGGCTACAATCAACTATGGCAACTTCATCCAGACTTTGATAGACTTCACCATAATCTCTTTCTGTGTGTTCATGCTTGTGAAAGCAGTCAACGCCATCGCGCGCAGGAAGAAAGAGGAGGCTGCCCCTACGCCCGCTCCGGCAGAGCCTTCGGCCGAGGAGAAACTTCTCACGGAGATTCGCGACCTGCTGAAGAGCAAGGCCGA
>CAZURD010000135.1:0-4790 GCA_964623445.1 uncultured Prevotella sp.
TTCCCACGCTTGATGGATGTGGAATGTGCCTGCCGTTTGAACTTTGGCGTATTCTGTTTACAGCTCTTTCCTGATGGCTTCTGCCATTTGTACGTATTCTTCGTCGCTTAGATACACCTCTTGTGGATTCATGCGGAATACGCCGCCGAAGTCCGGGCCGCCTTTATACTTAGGCACAAGGTGGAAGTGCAGATGCTCCAGCGTGTCGGCGTAAGCCCCGTAGTTTATCTTGTCGGGGTTGAAAACGCGCTGCATTGCCCGCGTGGTGCGAGCCACATCGGCCATGAACGCATTGCGTTCGTCGTCGGAAAGGAGGTTAAGGTCGTCCACATGGCCATTGTATGCCACAAGGCAGCGACCGTGGTAAGTCTGTTCGCGGAAGATGAACAGGCGCGAAACGCTTAGCTCGGCCACTTCAATCATAAGGTTATGGAGCGTCTCTCCGTTCTGGCAGTAGAGGCATTCCTTTGGGTCACTTTTCATATTGGTTTGGGTTTTTGAGGTTGTTGTGATTCTGGTTTGGGGCGGCTGGCATGATGGATGTCAGCCGCAGGCATCGTTCGAGTGCCAGATCACCCGCAGGCTTTCATGCCGTCGAGGAACAGAAGCAGTCGGTTGCGCACGTTGACATCGCTTACTCCGCTGTCGAAATCGAGCGAAAGCAAGTTTAAGTCGGGGAATATTGCCTTGATGCGCTTCTCTATTCCCCTTGAGATTATGTGGTTGGCGATGCACCCAAAAGGCTGAAGGCTAACCACGTGGCTCACGCCTTCACGTGCCATCGACAGCACTTCGGCAGGCAGCAGCCATCCTTCGCCGAACTGGGCGCACAGCGATACCACAGACTTGGCTTCTTCCGCTTCCTCGAATATCTCGCCGAATGGGACGAAATGGCGGAACGGTTTGCATGTCTCGTTGGCCTTTTCCACTTGCTTTCGCACCAATTTATAGGCCCAGCGCATGATGTATTGCGGTGTGGCGTTGCGTTCAAGGCCGCTTTCGCGGTTGACCCTGCTGTTTACGAAAGCCTGTATGAAGAAGTCGGTGAGCAGCGGCGGCACTACCTCAACGCCCTGTTCGGATAGCCAGTTGGTTATGTCCTTTTGCGCAAAGGGGTTGAATTTCAAGAAGATCTCCCCCACGATGCCCACGCGCGGTGCGGCGTTGTCATTCGTGATAGTGTCAAACTCCTTGGCCGCGCGGTTGAGGATTGCCCACAATGCCTTTGCCCCCTCGCCGTTGTCGATGGCGCGTATGGCTTCCTGCGTATATTTGTTGCGCAGGTTGGCAGCCATTCCATGCTCTTTCTCGCGTGGCAGCGAAGCGTAGTACATCTTTGCTATGCTGTCACTGAAAAGCAGAGAAGCAAGCGTTATTGGGAGAATTTTAATCCAGTTGATTTTGAATCCAGGCTGTTCGTTGTCGATGCCGGAGCCTGTTGAGAGCGATATTACGGGCACATTGCCATAGCCTGATTCAACGAGGGCGCGTTTGATGAGCGACAAGTAGTTTGATGCGCGGCACTGTCCGCCTGTCTGTGTCATCACAACGGCCGTGTTTTCAGGGTCGTAGCGTCCCGTCTTGAAAGCCTTTACCACATCGCCAACGATGAGTGTGGCAGGATAACAGATTTCGTTGTTGGCATATTTCAAGCCCCATTCCGCCGATTGCATGTCGCTTTCGGGCAGATTTTCCACATCGAATCCGGCGCGGCGCATTATCGGCGGTATGAGCGGCGAGAAGAAAGGCGTGAAGAATGGTGCGATGATTTTGCGCCTGCGTTCTTTCTTTCCGAACACCGGCGTGCGCATGAGGTGCTTCACTTCGGGCTTTGTCTCGGTCATGGCAGAGAACTTCAGGCTTTCCACCACGGAGCGGACGCGCAGTCGGATGGAGCCGAGGTTGCTCACGTCGTCTATCTTCAGCAGTGTCAGTGCCTTGCCGTGGCGTGCGAGGAGGCTGCGTATCTCGTCTGTAAGGAAAGCGTCCGGGCCGCATCCGAACGAGGTCATCTGCATGTATTGCACCCCTGCGCCTTGTCTGGCAGCCCAGTCTGCGGCTTTGAGTATGCGGTTGGTGTATGCCCATTGCGATACGAAATTGACATCGTTGACGGTCGTGTGCTCACCGCGCACGATGTCTTCGGTTATCACATCTACGCCCATAGAGGCAATCATGTCCGACAGCTTGTGCTGTATTAGCGGGTCGGTGTGGTATGGCCTGCCTGCAAGCAGCACGACGAGCCGTTTCCCTTGGTTTGCTTCGAGGGTGCGTTTGCAGCGTTCTTCCATCTCGCGGCCGTATTCATCGAAGGCCTGTTGTGCTGCGGCGAAAGCCTTTTTGGCTTGTGCGAGGCCGATGCCGAACGTTGCGAGGTAGTCGGCGCATTGTGTAAAGAGCCGTTTTTTGTCCTTGAACGTGATGGCGGGCGAGTCTATCGGCGTGTTGAGGTGGTGTACACCCCGTATCACTTCCGAATATCCTGTCACCACAGGGCAGTTGAAACTGTTCTGTCCGCCTTCCAGACGCTCGAACACCACGAACGGCATGAAGATGCGGTCTACGTCTTTCGCCGCAAGGTTTTCGATGTGGCTGTGGGCCAATTTTGCAGGGAAGCAGATGTTGTCTGACATCACGCGCTTCACGTTGGCCTCGTAGTTGGAGAATGACGAAGCATCGGACAGCACCACTTTTATGCCGCATTCGGTGAAAAGGCGATGCCAGAAAGGATACTCTTCGTACATGTTCAGGCTGCGTGGAATGCCGATTGTCGCTATGGGTTCGGCCACATTGCCATCGCGTTCAAAGAGCAGGCGATTCTTTTCTGCGTACAGATTGATGCCCGGCACTACCTTATTGCCCGTATTTGTGAACACGCGCTCACAGCGGTTGCCAGAGTAGTAGCGTCCAGTTCCAGCGAAAGTGTATGCTGTTATGAGGCAGCTGTTTTCGCATCCATGGCACTGAAGGCGTTTCGTGGTGTATTCCGAGCGAGCCAGTAAGTCCGTCAGTGGCACTGCGTCCTGCCTTTGTTGGCTGCGGGCATAGAGCGCACAGCCGATGGCGCCCATCAGTTCGGGGTGGTTGCTGCGGTGTACGTCCTTGCCGGTGAGCTTCTCAAACGCTCTCACGACGGAATCGTTCTTCATCGTTCCGCCCTGCACCACGATATGGTCGCCCAGCTCTTCAGGCCCTTTCAGGCGCAGCACCTTGTATAGGCAGTTTTTCACCACTGAGTAGGACAGGCCTGCGGCGATGTCACCCATGGTCGCTCCCTCCCTCAACGCTTGCTTCACCTTGGAGTTCATAAACACGGTGCAGCGTGTGCCGAGGTCGTAGGGGGCTTGCGCTTCGCAGGCCGAGCGAGCGAAGTCGTTGACGCTTTGGCCGAGCGATTTTGCGAAAGTCTCTATGAACGAGCCGCATCCCGAGGAGCAGGCTTCGTTTATCTCCATGCGGTTTATCACGCCATTGTTTACGAATATGGCTTTCATGTCCTGCCCGCCGATGTCGAGTATGAACGAAACCTTGTCCGCTATGTGGCGTGCAGCCATATAGTGCGCCATTGTTTCTATTATGCCATGCCCGAGTTGGAATGAGACTTTCAGCAGGTCTTCGCCATATCCTGTGGAGCAACTGCCTTTCACCGTCACTTCCGTGCCTGCCTCGCGGCTCTTTTTGCAGAACAGTTCGAGGCCTTCCTTGGCAGTTGCTATTGGGTTTCCATTATTATTATGGTAATAGTCGAACACGATGTTGCCATCGTTGTCCATAGCCACTATCTTCGTTGTCGTTGAGCCAGAGTCGATGCCGATGGTCACTTCGAGTGGCCCCGGCTTCAGCTCTGCGGTGTGCATGTCGTGTCCCGCCATGCGCTTGCGCCATGCGTTGTAGTCATCGGGGCCTGTGAATATGGGTTCGAGGCTTCCTGCCGAGAGACATCCGCCGCTAAGCTGTTGCTCAATCCTTGCTTCCAAAGCCGACAGCGGGGTTGCCACGTGTGCGTCGGCAGATAGAGCCGAGCCGAGTGCGGGCAGGAGATGGCTGCTCTCCGGCAGCACAACGTCGTCCTCATTGAGTTTTAGATAGTCGATGAAAGCGTGGCGCAGTTCGGGCAGGAACGTCAGCGGCCCGCCGCAGAACAGTACCGGTGCCTCGATGTCACAGCCATGTGCGAGCGTCACTACGGTCTGTACGGCTACGGCGTGAAACACAGAGGCCGCTATGTCTTCCTTTGATGCGTTCTTGGCTATCAGGTTTTGGATGTCGGTCTTGCTAAAAACGCCGCAGCGTGAGGCTATTGTGTATATGTTTGAAGAATTCTTTGCCAATGCGTCCAGCTCGCTTGTGGTAGTGCCGAGGAGTATGGCCATTTGGTCGATGAACGCCCCTGTGCCTCCAGCGCAGTTGCTGTTCATGCGCAGGTCGGTGGTCTTTCCGTCCTTGATGAACACGATCTTGGCATCCTCGCCTCCGATGTCGATCATCGAGCGCACATCACTGTGGCTTTGTTGAACGGCCTTTGTTGCCGCAACCACCTCTTGGACAAACGGTAGGGAGCACCGTTCAGATATGCCCATGCCCACAGAACCAGTTATGCAGACTGCCACGGGCACGTCGCCCAGACGGCGTTTCATTTCTCCGATGTAAGTGAGCAACAGCTCTTTAGCCTTTGCATTGTGCCTCTCGTAGGCTGAAAAAACAATCTTGCCACCCTCGTCGAGAGCCACTATCTTTGCGGTTGTAGAACCGATGTCTATCCCTACTCTGATCATCTTCAATTCGCTTTG
>CAZURD010000136.1:0-4724 GCA_964623445.1 uncultured Prevotella sp.
CGAACAAGGCGTACACGATGAAGATGACGGCCACGAGATTCCACACGTCGAACATCATGCTGGCCATGCCGGTGGAGAGGGTGTCAGTGTATTCCTTGGCGAAGAAGGTCAACGTCGAGCCGTTCTGGTGGAAGGCCATCCAGAAGAAGATGACCACGGCAAAGACGAGGCAGAGGGCGACCACGCGGTCCTTGGTCTCACGCGGGCTCAACTCGGCCTCGTGTGTCTTCTCCTCGGTCGCCGCAGCCTTAGAATTGTAGTCAGCATGCTTGAACGTTCCGCGGAAGGTGTAATAAATAATAATGGACACGATAAGCGAAAGGCAGGCCACGCCAAAAGCGTAGTGATAGGCATCAGCATGGCTCACGCCGAGGTTGTCCTCAACGTAGCGCATAATCCCCACAGCCGCCGCCGGGGCGAAAAGGGCACCGATATTGATGGCCATATAAAAGATACTGAAAGCCGAATCGCGCTTGGACTGCAACTGGGGAGCGTCGTAGAGATTACCGACCATCACTTGCAGGTTACCCTTGAACAAGCTGGTTCCCACGCATACCATCAGCAACGCAAGAGCCATGATACCCACAGCCACGACTCCGCTCCCGGCGGGGATGGCAAGCAGGAGATAACCGAGGAACATGACGATGATACCCGTCGTCACGCATTTCCCAAAACCTATCTTATCGGCCACTATTCCGCCTACGAGAGGCAAGAAATAGACCAGCGCGAGAAACACGGAATACCAGACACCTGCCACACCCTGCGACCAACCGAAGTTGTCTATCAGGAAGAGCGTGAAGACGGCCAGCATCGTGTAGTAACCAAAGCGCTCACCCGTGTTGGCAAGCGCCAAAGCATACAAACCTTTTGGTTGTCCTTCAAACATAAATCAGTTATTTTAGAATTAATAATTTGCCACTTGCATCCAGAACCAGCGACAGCCTTTCCACAGCCGCGCCGACCCTGTGGCGGGAAACGGCTCTCCACCCGTTGAAACGCCGCAAAGGCAGCACAAGCGGGAGAACCGAAGCAAAATTAAGAAGAATCCACAAAACGCCCAAACAGACGGCATAAATTCACCCGCCAGACAGTCTTTTCGTCACCTTTTCCGCTTCATTCCTGTCGCACATTGATTCCGCCATGAACGGAATAGGCAGCGTCGCAATGCACGACACTGCCTATCATTACGGGTTTGATTCCGTCGTCCTGTCCGGGCGACTTACTTCTCAGTCGTCTCCAAGTTTGTGGATGACCAATCCGCTACGCAGCTTGGGTTCGAACCATGTGGCCTTGGGCGGCATGATTTTCCCGCTGTCTGCAATGGTCATGATCTGCTCCATCGTGACGGGATAGAGGGCTAACGCCATTTTCATCTCGCCACTGTCGACCCGCTGTTTCAGCGCGTCAAGTCCCCGAAGGCCACCCACGAAATCGATGCGCTTGTCTGAGCGCAAGTCGGTGATGCCTAAGAGCTTGTCAAGGATAAGGCGTGAAGAGATGTCGACATCCAAATTGCCGATTGGGTCGGACGGGTCGAACGTTCCGGCTTTTGCGTTGAGCCGATACCACTGACCGCCCACATAGAGGGAGAACTCGTGCAGACAAGTCGGCTTGAAAATCTCCTTACCCATGGGAACGACATCGAAATCGGCGCGCAAGGCATCGACGAACTGCTCTTCCGTCATCCCGTTAAGGTCTTTGACCACGCGGTTGTAGTCGAGGATGGTGAGCTGTTCGGCGGGAAAGCAAACGGCCATGAAATAGTTGTACTCTTCCCGGCCAGTACTATCCTTGTCTGCGGCAGCCTTTTCTGCACCTACCAGCGCGGCGGCAGCCGAACGGTGATGCCCGTCGGCGATGTAGAGTGCATCCATCGTGGCAAAAGCCTCGGTGATGGTCTGCTTGTCGGCTTCGTCGCTGATGACCCAGAACTTGTGGCCGAAGCCGTCGCCCGGCGCAATGAAGTCATACAGGGCAGGCTGGGCAGCATACTTGCTGATGATGCCTTCGAGGACATCGCTATGACGATAAGCCAAGAAGACAGGCTCGATGTTAGCGTTCGTGATGCGCACATGCTTCATGCGGTCTTCTTCCTTGTCGCGCCGCGTGAGTTCATGCTTTTTAATCACACCGTCCATATAATCCCGGACGCAGGTGCAGAGGACTATGCCATACTGCACCTTGCCACCCATCTCCTGGGCATAGAGATAATAGTTCTCCGTGTCGTCCTGGACGAGCCAGTTGTTACGCTGGAAACGCTCAAAGTTCTCCTTGGCTCTCGCATAGACCTGCGGGTCATATTCATCAAAGCCCTCGGGAAATTCAATCTCGGGCTTGATGATGCGGTAGAGCGACTTCTCGTTATCGCCGGCCTCCGCCCGCGCCTCATCAGAACTAAGCACATCATAAGGCCGCGAAGCCACCTGCTCCACGAGCGACTTGGGAGGGCGAAGTCCCTTGAAAGGTTTAACAACTACCATATTCGTTCCGTGTGTTGAGCCTTATTTACTTGTTCACGCGGAACTCTTCATTGCCGTCACGCAGATAAGCCACAATCTGGCGGGCGGCGGCAATGCCGGCGTTGATATTGGCTTCCGCCGTCTGGGCACCCATTTTCTTGGGAGTGGCGAAATAGCGGTCGGCAAAGCGTTCTGCGAATTCGAGGTCGGCATCGGGTTTGACATCCGTGGCATAAGCCAGTCCGGTTCGCTCCGACATCATGGCGAGCAGTGCCGTCTCGTCAACAACTTCCTTGCGGGCAGTGTTGACAAGGACGGCGGTCGGTTTCATGCATTCGAGCAACTGACGGCCAACGCTCTGACGTGTTTCGTCGGTAAGGGGGATATGAAGACTTACGATGTCGCTCTGTGCGAACACATCGGCCGGCGAGGCCAAACGTTCCACGCCTGCACGGAGCGGACGGTCGGGACGACGTGTGTAAGTGACGACACGCATTCCGAAACCTTGTGCTATCCGTGCCACGCAGTCGGCCACATTACCATAGGAGTACAGACCGATGGTCTTCCCCATAAGTTCCGTTCCCGACTTCCCGTTGAAGCGTTGCCGGGCAAGGAAGAGGAGCATCCCGAACACGAGTTCGGCCACGGCATTGGAGTTCTGTCCGGGCGTGTTCATCACTACTACCCCGTGAGCCGTTGCGGAAGCCAAGTCCACGTTGTCATAACCGGCTCCGGCGCGTACCACGATTTTCAACTGCTTGGCCGCGTCGAACACCTCGGCGTCCACCTTGTCGCTGCGTACGATGAGCGCATCGGCCGTGGCTACGGCTTTGAGCAAGTCGGCACGTTCGTATTTCTCAATGATATCCAGTTCGTAACCCGCGTCGGACGCGACTTTCCTGATGCCGTCGACTGCGGTCGAGGCGAAAGGCTTCTCTGTTGCTAAAAGGATTTTCATTTTCTCTTTCCAGTTTGGGCGTTTTTGCTTAGTGCGCGGCCTCAAAGTCCTTCATGCAGCTGATGAGCGCCTTGACCCCTTCGAGAGGCATGGCATTGTAGCAGGAAGCGCGGAATCCGCCGACGGAACGGTGTCCCTTGATGCCCGACATGCCCCGCTCGGTGGCAAAGGTGAGGAAGTCGGCTTCGAGTTCCTTGTATTCGTCGTTCATCACGAAGCAGATGTTCATGAGCGAACGGTCTTCCGGCTCGACGGTTCCACGGAAAAGGCGGTTGCGGTCAATCTCGGCATAGAGCAGGTCGGCACGCTCGTGCGCACGGCGTTCCATGGCCTGCACGCCGCCCTGTGCCTTCACCCAACGGAGGTTCTGCATGGCACTGTAAATGGGCACGACCGGCGGGGTGTTGAACATGGAGCCCTTGTCGATGTGCGTGCGGTAGTCGAGCATGGTGGGGATGGGGCGGCTTACTTTCCCCAACACGTCATCCTTGATAATCACGAAGGTGACACCGGCCATCGCCAGGTTTTTCTGTGCGCCGCCATAGATGATGGCATATTTCGACACGTCGACGGGGCGCGACAGGATGTCGGACGACATGTCGGCCACCATCGGCACGGGCGAGTCAAAGTCCGTGCGGATTTCCGTTCCGTATATCGTGTTGTTCGTCGTCAGGTGGAAATAGTCCACGTCGGAGGGGATGGTAAACCCTTTGGGCAGGTAGCAATAGTTGCGGTCGGCCGAAGAAGCCACTTCAACCACTTCGCCGAAGAGTTTGGCTTCCTTCATTGCCTTCTTGGCCCATACGCCGGTGTTCAGGTAGGCGGCGCGTGTCTCCAACAGGTTGTAGGGCACCATGCAGAACTGCAAGCTGGCTCCACCGCCAAGGAAAACTACGGAATAGCCCGAGGGGATGTCGAGCAACTCTTTCATGAGCGCCTGTGCCTCATCCATCACAGCCTGGAACGGCTTCGAGCGATGACTGATTTCCATGAGCGACAGACCCATGCCGTCGAAGTCCACACAAGCGTCTGCCGTCGCCTTCATCGCTTCTTGTGGCAGGATGGAGGGGCCGGCACTGAAATTATATTTCTTCATTTGAGCAAAAAAATAGGTTGATGGTAAATTTGTCCGCAAGATACGACTTTCCCCGCTCTGTGCAAAGCAAAACGGCAGGAAAAAAGGAAGGGAGTATTATTTATTAAAGAATACCCAGCCCGATGCCTTCCTCTCTTCCCGCTCACCGTCCACTTTGCCACCATCGGCGGTCGGCGACTCGTTTCTCGCAGTCGCCGACTTGTCGCAACGG
>CAZURD010000137.1:0-4613 GCA_964623445.1 uncultured Prevotella sp.
GTGATTTAAGCCTGAATTTAATTAGAACCAATCATGTACAAAGACCGTATCCTTAACGAGAAAGATTTGCTTATCAATTTTGAAACCCACGTAGACAACCGTGGGTGTCTCACTTTTGCGGAAAACAATGAGAAGCTGCCGTTCCTGGTACAGCGGGTATTCTGGATATACGACATTCCGGCATCCGTTCTTCGCGGTGCGCACGCCCATCGCACGTGTGCCGAAATAATCATTCCTGTCCACGGAAGTTTTATGGTCGACATCGTTAAGAACAAAGATGAGAAAATAACCTTCACGATGGACAAGCCCAATCGCGGTTTGTATGTTCCCGCCATGACTTGGTGCGAACTGAAAGCGTTTTCGCCCGATGCGGTCTGCTTATGCTTTGCTTCGGAATTATATCATCCGGAGGGATATATCAATGATTTTCAAACTTTTCTGTCGGAATGCGAGTGCTAAGGTACACGCCTGAATGGCAAGATGAATGGAACCGGCTGGTGAGTTCTTCCAAGTCGGGAACGTTCATGCATCTCCGTTCCTATATGGACTACCATGCAGACCGCTTCGAGGACTGCTCGTTGCTGTTTTTCGATCAAAAGGATTGCTTGACAGCAATCTTTCCGGCCAATTACGAACGTTCAACGCGGACCGTATGGTCACACCAAGGCTTGACGTATGGCGGGATTCTCTCCCAAGCGGAAACGACGTTTGAGCAAATCGAAGAAGCTTTTTCCCTCATGATGCAGCACTACAAGCAATCTGATGCATTACAGGTTGTATATAAGAAGATACCTTATATATATAATGAGTACCCGGCGGATGAAGACCTCTATCTGCTGTTCCGGCAACAAGCCACGCTATATTATCGCGCCATCTCTTCGGCCGTTTCCCTACGTGTCCCCCTACCCTTGTCGCCACGGCGTATCCGCGGGGAGAAAAAAGCGATGAAACAGAATTTATACGTCAAAAACCACGATGAAACCGACGGATTAACCGCTTTGGATGACTTTTGGCGCATTCTTTCCGGCGTGCTGGAAGTCCGTCACCACACAAAACCAGTGCACAGTCTGGAAGAAATGAAACTGTTGATGGCGAGACATCCGAAGAATATCAGGCTGCATACGGTGCACAGGCCGGACGGCACGATGGTTGCGGGATGCCTTGTGTATGCAACCGCACGTGTTGCCCACGCACAATACATAGCTGCTGATGACGAAGGGAGAAGGAATGGAGCGTTGGATTTGTTGTTCAATGTGCTCCTCCGCGAAACCTACAAGTCGTTGGACTATTTTGACTTTGGGATATCGACGGAAGATGCGGGCAAAGTTCTCAATTACGGACTGCTTGGACAGAAACAGGGATTCGGTGCCCGTGCGGTCTGCTACGACGCTTATCTGTTGAACCTCTAACGATAACATATATGGACATACCCTATATAGATATGCGCAAGGTCACCGCGCACTACGAACCTCAACTTAGCCAGGCGCTTTCCCGTTGTGTGGATTCCGGCCGTTACATCAACGGGGCAGAAAAAAGCCGATTCGAACGGTCTTTTGCCGAATATTGCGGTTGCCGCCACTGCATAGGGGTCGGTAATGGATTTGATGCGCTGACGTTGATACTCAAATCCATGAAGGAACTATACAAGTGGGACAGCGAAACCGAAGTCATCGTCCCCGCCTTTACCTTTGTCGCTTCTGCCGAGGCGGTCAGGGCGGCGGGGCTTTCCCTCGTGTTGTGTGATGTTTGTGCCGATAAGCCCGTCATCGACCCGGAGGATGTGGTCCGGGTAATCACACCGCGCACCCGCGCCATTATCGCTGTCCATCTGTATGGCTTCCCTTGCGATATGGCCTCGTTGAACGATATCGCCCAAGCGCATCATCTGCTTCTCATCGAAGATGCGGCGCAAGCCCATGGCATGACCTGCAACGGGAAGTATGCCGGTTCGCTGGGCACAGCAGCGGCTTTCAGCTTCTATCCTGGGAAAAACCTGGGTGCTTTGGGCGATGCCGGTGCGGTGACTACGGACAATGACGACCTGGCCAAGATGGTTCGTGCGCTGTCCAACTATGGTTCTTTGGAAAAGTATGAACATCTATGGCAAGGCGTTAACAGCCGTTTGGACGAACTGCAAGCCTGTGTATTATCCGTCAAGTTGCCTCTTCTTGACGAGGACAACGCAAAGAGGCGTGAGATAGCCGGATATTACAGTATGCATATCACTCAGACACAAGAAGTCAAAACGCTTCCAGCGGGCACGGATGGGCAGGCTGTCTACCACATCTATCCCATATTATGCCGCCATCGCGACGATATGCAACGCTTCCTGCTAAGCAAGGGGATACAGACACTCATCCACTACCCCATCCCCATCCATCGGCAGAAGGCTTATTCGGCCTATCACTCGTTGAGCTTCCCGCACGCAGAGAGATACGCAAAGTGCGAACTCAGTTTGCCCATCAGTCCGGTTCAACCCAAAACACATACAGAATATATCGTAGAACAAATAAACTCATTCAAATATGAAAACGATTGACATTTTGATTTGCTCCCTAAACAAGGGCATTGTCAGGGTCGGCGATATCTTGATGCCGCCCTGCGAAGAGATACACTACATCGTTTCGTTCCAATATACGGATGAGCGATACCTGGATCTCATCCCGTCTGTCCTCAATGAGCGTAGCGACGTGTCGCTTTATACCTTGTGCGGGCAAGGGCTTTCCTGCAACCGCAACAACGCTTTGGAGAAAGCCACGCACGACCTCATCATGTTTGCCGACGACGACACCCGTTTGTTGCCCGATGCCTATGAACAGATAACGTCCGTATTCGAACAGAACGACATCGACGTGGCATTCTTCCAGGCCGCCACTTACACGGGCAAGCCTTTGAAAGACTATCCCGAGGACACGTTTGAGTATAGCCTGCATTCAACGCCCTCCTATTCCTTCTCCGCAATAGAGATGGTATGCCGCCGGACGGCTATCCAAGGTATTATCCGCTTTGACGAACGTTTCGGACTGGGTGCACAATTCCTTTCGTGTGGGGAAGAAGAAATCTGGCTCGAAGACGCGTTGCGCGCCAAGTTGAGGATGAAATATTTCCCCATACGCATTGTGGAGACATCGACAATGTTGAAGAAGAAGATGGTATATGTAGACCCCGGCGTGCAACGGAGCCAAGGTGCGATGACTTATTACCGCATCGGGCGGAAGGCCTGGATTGCCTGCCTGCGTTTCGCGCTGCGGTCGTCATTCGCTGGCTTGTGCCACTTCTGGCCCATGATGCGTCATCTTGTCGAAGGCATCCGCTATATGCAGAAGACCAAATGACCCTAAGAGAGTCAGATGGGTTATCATCTCTATAATTATTTATGATTCAAGAAAATAAGCCTAATTGCGCAACTATCAAATGAAGGATTAAAGCTGTTCTGTATTATAGCTATACACTTCATGTTACTCATTTGCTATATCTGATATATGTCATCCTTGCGAACCATCTCTTCTGCTGCATTTTCAGACACGAAACCTCATTACGAACTCTTGGACGGCCTGAGAGGCGTGGCCGCCCTCGTGGTGATTTGGTATCATGTCTTTGAGGCCTTTGCCACGTCGCCTTTCGACCAACGGGTGAACCATGGCCATTTGGCAGTGGACTTCTTTTTCATTCTTTCAGGCTTTGTCATCGGTTACGCTTACGACGACCGCTGGGCTACTACCCTGACTACAAGCCGTTTCTTCAAGCGCCGCTTAATCCGTCTGCACCCGATGGTTGTCCTGGGTGTCGTGCTGGGTGTCATCACGTTCTGCCTGCAAGGAAGTGTCCGGTGGGACGGGGCTTCCGTCCCGTTCTCCATGGTCATGTTGGCCATGTTGCTCAACTTGTTCCTGCTTCCCGTCGTCCCCGGCACGGGAGCGGACGTGAGGGGGCATGCCGAGATGTACCCGTTGAACGGCCCGAACTGGTCGTTGTTCTTCGAATATATCGGCAACATCCTTTATGCGTTGGCACTTCGGAAGATGCCGACACGCGTGCTCGCCGTTTTCGTAGCCTTGTCCGGAGCCGGATTGGCGGCTGTCGCTTTCCTCAACCTGTCCGGCTATTGGCACTTGGGCATGGGCTGGTCGCTTCTTGATTCCAACTTCCCCGCCGGACTGTTGCGGATGCTCTTTTCCTTTTCTGCCGGCTTGCTGATTTCACGCAACTTCAAGCCCTTACGCATACGCGGCGCGTTTTGGATTTGCAGTCTATCCTTGGTACTCTTTCTGTCCGTTCCTCATCTTTGCGATATGGGACTGCCTTGGCTGAATGCTATTTACGAGGTCTTCTGTGTGTTGTTGCTGTTCCCCCTGCTCGTTTATATCGGCGCATCCGGCCAAGCCACGGACACCGGTACCTCGGCCATCTGCAAATTCCTTGGCGACATCTCCTATCCGGTTTTGTCGTGCATTATCCTTTTGCCTATCTCTTTTATGCCTGGGTATGGAGTCACAGCGACGCTTTCCCGTTCTCCCAAGCATGGCCGATGGCTGTTCTGTTGTTCTTCGGGTGCATCTTGTTGGCTTATGCCGCGCTAAAAGTGTATGATGAGCCCGTACGAAGATGGCTGA
>CAZURD010000138.1:0-4598 GCA_964623445.1 uncultured Prevotella sp.
TTGTGCCGATTGCGGATATTCCAGAAAGCGACATGCACGCTGACTGCCCTCCCCGTCACGCAAAAATCGCACCGCAAGGCCTCCAAAGGCGTGGCGCAGGCACAAAAAAGTCTTGCGGAAGCTTAAAATGGAAAAAAAAGAGTAATTTTGTGGCAAAATACAACAACAACCGATTCTTAACGAGTTTTCGAGATGACTGACGGCAAAGTGAGGGTGCGCTTCGCGCCCAGCCCAACAGGGGCGTTGCACATAGGCGGCGTGCGCACCGCTCTCTACAACTATCTCTTCGCCCGCCGCCACGGCGGGGAGCTGGTGTTCCGCATCGAGGACACCGACTCGTCGCGCTTCGTGCCCGGCGCGGAGGAATACATACTGGAATCGTTCCGCTGGCTCGGCATCACGTTCGACGAGGGAGTGTCGTTCGGTGGCGACTGCGGGCCTTACCGACAGAGCGAACGGCGCGACATATATGTGAAATATGTGAAGCAACTGCTCGACGCGGGCAAGGCATACGTGGCCTTCGACACGCCCGAGGAACTGGAGGCGCGGCGCAACGAGACGCCAAACTTCCAGTATGACGCATCGACGCGCCTCTCCATGCGCAACTCCCTGTCGCTCCCGGAGGGCGAGGCCGAACGCCTCATGGCGCAAGGCGAACGCTACGTGGTCAGGCTGAAGATTGAACCGGGGCGCGAAGTGACCCTCGACGACATCATCCGGGGCGTGGTCACGGTGAAGAGCGACATCATCGACGACAAAGTGCTGTACAAGAGTGCCGACGGACTGCCCACATACCACCTCGCAAACGTAGTGGACGACCACCTGATGGGCATCACCCACGTGATACGCGGCGAGGAATGGCTGCCCAGCGCGCCGCTCCACGTGCTGCTCTATGAAGCCTTCGGCTGGCAAGACACCATGCCCCGCTTCGCACACCTGCCCCTGCTGCTCAAGCCCGAGGGCAAGGGCAAGCTCAGCAAGCGCGACGGCGACCGCCTCGGCTTCCCCGTTTTCCCGCTCGAATGGCGCGACCCGAAGACTGGCGAAGTGTCGGCGGGATTCCGCGAGAAAGGCTATTTCCCCGAGGCCGTGGTGAACTTCCTCGCCCTGCTCGGCTGGAATCCGGGCACGGAGCGCGAGATCTACTCGCTCGATGAGCTTGTGCCGCTGTTCGACCTCGCCCGTTGCAGCAAGGCAGGGGCAAAGTTTGACTACCGCAAGTGCATCTGGTTCAACCACGAATACATCCTGCGCAAGAGCGCGGCGGAGATTGCCGCCCTCTTCGAGCCTGTCGTCCGCGAGCACGGCGTGGCCGAGCCGCTGGAGCGGATAGAGCGCGTGGTGGCCATGATGAAAGACCGCGTGGACTTCGTTTCCGAGCTGTGGCCGCTGTGCTCGTTCTTCTTCGAGGCTCCGGCGGCCTACGACGAGAAGACGCGGCGGAAGCGTTGGAAGCCCGACTCGGCCTCGGTCATGGCGCGGCTGGCCGCCGTCCTCGAACAGCTCGGCGACTTCTCGGCCGCAACGCAGGAGCAGGCCGTGAGCGAGTGGATTGCCGCCGAGGGACTGAAGACCGGCGACGTGATGAACGCCTGGCGGCTGGCACTCGTCGGCGAGGGCAAGGGGCCGGGCATGTACGACATCTCCGAGTTCCTCGGCAAGGAGGAGACACTCGCCCGGATGAGGCGGGCCATTGAGACGCTTGGCTGACGCTGCGATGTACAACCTTGGCATTTACCTCTACCTCTGGGGGCTGGCGCTGCTCAGCCTCTTCGACAGCAAGCTGCGCCACATGTGGAACGGCGAGCACGCCACCTTTGGCGTGCTGCGCAAGATGATTGTGCCCGGGGCGAAATACGTGTGGTTCCATGCGGCCTCGCTCGGCGAGTTCGAGCAGGGGCGACCGCTAATGGAACGCCTGCGCCGCCTCCACCCGGAGTACAAGATACTCCTGACGTTCTTCTCTCCGTCGGGCTATGAGGTGCGGAAGAACTACGGCGGGGCGGACATCGTGTGCTACTTGCCGCTCGACACGCCGCGCAACGCACGCCGCTTCATTGAGCTTGTGAACCCGGCGATGGTCTTCTTCATCAAGTACGAGTTTTGGTACAACTACCTGAACACGCTTCGCAAGCGGGGCACGCCGGTCTACAGCGTGTCGAGCATCTTCCGCCCGGGGCAGGTGTTCTTCCGCTGGTACGCCCGGGGCTATGCCCGCGTGCTGAACTGCATCACCCACTTCTACGTGCAGAACGAGCAGAGTCGCGAGCTGCTCGCAGGCATCGGCGTGAACAACGTGACCGTCACGGGCGACACGCGCTTCGACCGCGTGCTGCGCATCAAGGAACAGAAGCGCAGCCTCCCGCTCATCGAGGCGTTCGCAAAGGGGACGAAGGTCTTCGTGGCCGGAAGCAGCTGGCCGCCCGACGGCGACGTGTTCATACCCTACTTCAATCGTCACGACGACTGGAAAGTGATCATTGCGCCCCACGAAATCGACGACGACCACCTGCGGAGCATAGAGCAACGCCTCGAAATGCCGTCCGTGCGCTACACCCTCGCCACGCCCAAGACACTCGCGGGGGCGCGCTGCCTCATCATCGACTGCTACGGACTGCTCTCCGCCATCTACGACTATGCCACCGTGGCCTACGTCGGCGGCGGCTTCGGCGTAGGCATACACAATGTGCTTGAAGCTGCCGTCTGGGGCGTGCCCGTGGTGTTCGGGCCGAACAACAAGCATTTCCAAGAGGCTCTCGGGCTGATTGACGCAGGCGGCGGGTTTGAGGTGGTGACGGAGGGCGACTTCGCCCGCATCGTGGACGGATTCTCTGCCGACGAGGCCAAACGCCGCGAGGCCGGCCGGCGAGCCGCCGACTTCGTGGCGAGCCGCACGGGAGCGACCGACAAGATACTCGCCGACGTGATGAAGCGATAACGAAAAAGGAAGTCCGATGAGCAGGCAACGCAGTGCCAGTCATCGGACTTCCTTTTTCCGTATCATGCCGACCCGTGGCCGGCCACTATTATTCTATCCTCCCTACATCCAAGGATTTTGCCAGCCCGACAGGGTGCAAGAGTAGTCATCGGCTTGCAGCGTGGCGGAGAAACGCCTAAGGCCGCCGCTGCTATTCGGCTCTGTCGTGACGGTGATGTCGCACCCGTCCTTGCGCAGCGTCAGCCATCCGATGGTCATTTCAAACACGCCGCCAACGGTGTGGCTTGCCGCTTCCTCCTCCGTGATTGTGTAAGTGTCGTCGCCCAGGCTCACTTCGGAGAACCGCCAGTCGGCACTTTGCGTCGTCGTGGATTCCTCGCCGCCGTCCGCACCGAACGTCATGCAGTTCTTCTCAAGGCATATCACGTCGGCCCCGATGCCATCGGGCAGTCCTGTCGTGGATGCCTGATAGCCCAAAAGGTGGCAGAAATAGTTGCCCAGCTCTATGCACACGTCGAACGTGCGCACGGCATCGGTGGTGTTCGGGGCGGCTTCCACCACGATGTCATAGTCCCTCACGCTCACAGTGAGCCAGTCCATGGTCTTGTCGAATATGCGGTCGCCAAGGAACAGGCTTTTCTCGTTCAAGGTCAGCACGTAACTTTTCCCGTCCACGCAAACATCTGTTATCCACCATTTCACTTCCTTGGTGGAGGCAAAGCCCAGTCCGCCATCGGCAGGGAATACGAGCGTGCGCGGTGTCAGTCCCACCATGTCAGGCCAATTGCCGTCATATACGGCCTCGATTGATTGCTGTGTGCCGCGCAACCGCGCCTCGCTTTCACCGCTTTTGAGCAGCAACTCAAACTCGCGTCCGAGGCCCTGATTGCTCCCAGCCGACACTTGCAGCTCCCTTTCTCGCCACCTTACGGTCAGCCATCCGTATGTGGCCGCCATCCAACCGCCGCTGTCTGCGGCCTCGGCCGCCACGCTCCCGGCCGCAAAGGGCACTCCGTCCAAGGTTATGACAGACAGTTCCCATCCCGCACTGTCTGTCGTGACGGTCACCGTGTCGCCATAGGCATCAAGTGAAACAAGCGTGTCCGACAGGCCTATCGGGTCGGGAATCACCGTCTCTTCCACCGACGAGCTGTCCACGGGAGGCGGCAGACCATCGTCGCCGACAAAAGCATCGTCCTCTGACGAACAGGCGAACAGCACCACCAGTGCCATTGCCACAAAAACAAGTCTTTTCATATTACGACTCCTTTCCTATAATTAAGTGACTTATATCCGTCCTTGTCAGCCCACAAGGAAGTGGTTGGCAATGACCACTGCACGCTCTGCACTTATGTGATGCGGACTTTCAACAAGAGCGATTCCTTCTGGTTGGGCTGCGCTTTCGTGCGTTGAATCTTCGCCAAAACACGAGCTAATTATTGCAAGCGCAATGGCAATAAAGATAAATGGATGTTTCATAATGATTGTTTTAGGTAGTTAGTGCTACAAATATAGATAAAAACACCGTTTTTACAATGGTATATTTGTTAATAAATGACAATCCGAATAATATTGCCTTTGGTCGCCATGCTGTTTGAAGTCCTTATGCAACACCGAATAACGGCAGGCTATATTTATAGCAGTCCCTTTCCATTGCCGT
>CAZURD010000139.1:0-4577 GCA_964623445.1 uncultured Prevotella sp.
TCGCCAATCATAAAGATGGTGACGGGCTTCTCGCTTGTGAAGGCAGCCAAGAGCACTATCGTCAAGACGGCTGTCGCGGCAATGATTGCTTTTTTCATCGGTGCAGTTTTTAGTTGTTTTCCATCGTATGCGTGCATTGTCAGTGGCCGCTTTCCTCGGCCAGCAGACGTGGCAGGTCGGCCTTGGCCACTTGGCGTTGCTCGCCTGTGGCCATGTTCTTCAGCGTCACCATGCCTTTCTCCATCTCGTCTGCCCCGGCGATGGCCACGAACGGTATGCCTTTGCCATTGGCGTAGGCCATCTGCTTCTTCATCTTGGCCGCCTCGGGATAGGTCTCCGCGCGCACGCCAGCCTCACGCACCGCCTTTGCCAACGGCAGGCAATAGGCCATTTCGGCCTCGCCGAAGTTGGTGAAGAGAACTTTCGGGCCAGCCATAGCGTCGGATGGATATAGCTGCAAGGCATTGAGCACGTCGTAGATGCGGTCGGCCCCGAACGATATGCCCACGCCGCTCAGCCCCGGCATACCGAAGATGCCGGTGAGATTGTCGTAGCGTCCGCCGCCGGAGATGCTGCCCATGGGGGTGTCCAAGGCTTTCACCTCGAAGATTGCGCCAGTGTAATAGTTGAGTCCGCGTGCCAGCGTCAGGTCTGTTTCCACAGCGTTGTTGATGCTCAGGGGCTTCAGCGTGTCGATGATGAAGCGCGTTTCGGCGATGCCCTTCAGTCCCGTCTCACTCGCGGCGATGGCGTTCTCAATGGCTGCAAGTTTCTCGTCGTTGGAGCCAGTGACCGACATTATGGGTTGCAGGCGGTCTATCTGCTCATCGGTGAAGCCGCTTTCGCGCAACTCCTCGGCCACTTTCTCCGAGCCAATCTTGTCGAGCTTGTCGATGGCCACGGTCATGTCCACCATCTTGTCGGCAGCACCGATGGTCTCGGCGATGCCTGCAAGTATCTTGCGGTTGTTCACCTTGATGGCCACGCGCACCCCGAAGCGGGTGAACACCTCGTCGACCATCTGGACAAGCTCAACCTCATTGAGGAGCGAATCGCTGCCCACCACGTCGGCATCGCACTGGTAGAACTCGCGGTAGCGGCCTTTCTGCGGACGGTCGGCACGCCACACGGGCTGCACCTGAAACCTCTTGAACGGCAGTTGCAGCTCGTCGCGGTGCATCACCACGTAGCGCGCAAACGGCACGGTAAGGTCGTAGCGCAGCCCTTTCTCGCATATTTGCGAGGCCAGTCGCAGCGTGTTGCGCGCCTGAAGGTCTTCCCCAGACACCTTGGCCAGATAGTCGCCACTGTTCAACACCTTGAACAGCAGCTTGTCGCCCTCCTCCCCGTACTTGCCCATGAGGGTCTGGAGCGTCTCCATCGCAGGCGTTTCAATCTGTTGGTAGCCGTACAGTGAGAACACCTCGCGTATGGTGTTGAATATGTAGTTGCGCTTCGCCATCTCTGAAGGCGAGAAGTCGCGAGTGCCTTTAGGTATGCTTGGTTTCTGTGCCATCAGTGTCTGACGATTGTCTGTTGCCTGTCCGGGCCGATTGATATAATCTTGATTGGCGTGGAGAGCTGCGCCTCCAGGAACTTGATGTAGTCGGAGAACTCCTTGGGGAACTGCTCCTCGGATGTCAGCTTCGTCATGTCTGTGCGCCACCCGGGCAATTCCTCATACACCGGCTCAATGTTGTCGTCGATGGAATAAGGGAAGTCCGGCGTAATTCCCGTGGGCGTCTTGTAGGCCACGCACGCCTTTATGGTGTCGAATCCGTCGAGCACGTCGCTCTTCATCATAATGAGTTGCGTCACCCCGTTCACCATTATGGCATAGCGCAGAGCCACGAGGTCTATCCAGCCGCAGCGACGTTCGCGCCCCGTCACAGCCCCATACTCGTGTCCTATCTGCCGGATGGTGTCGCCGGTGGCATCGAACAGCTCCGTGGGGAACGGCCCTGCGCCCACCCGCGTGCAGTAGGCTTTCATTATGCCATACACTTCACCAATCTTGCCGGGGCCTATGCCCAAGCCGGAACAAGCGCCGGCGCAGATGGTGTTGGAGGATGTCACGAAAGGATATGAACCGAAATCGACATCGAGCATGGTGCCCTGTGCGCCCTCGCAGAGCATGGTCTTGCCCTCGGCGAGCAGTCGGTTGACGAGCAGTTCGGAGTCCACTATCCGGAAATTGCGCAGGTATTCAATGCCCTGCATCCACTTCTTCTCTGCGGCTTCGATGTCATATTCAAAGCCCATTGAGCGCAGTATGGCCTCGTGGCGTTGCTTGTGCTCGAGGTACTTGGCATTGAAGTCCTCGAAGATGTCGCCCACGCGAAGTCCGTTTCTCGACACCTTGTCGGTGTATGTCGGGCCTATGCCCTTGCCCGTAGTGCCCACACGGCTTTTGCCTTTGGCCGCCTCGTATGCCGCATCGAGCACCCTGTGCGTCGGCATTATCAGGTGAGCCTTCTTCGATATGCGCAGGCATTCGCGCAAGTTGTGCCCGCCTGCCTCAAGCGCAGCGGCCTCCTCCATGAAAAGGTCGGGCGCAATCACCACACCATTGCCTATGACGTTGACCTTGCCGCCTTGGAATATGCCAGATGGTACGCTGCGCAATACATACTTCTGCCCCTCGAATTCGAGCGTGTGGCCGGCGTTGGGGCCGCCTTGGAAGCGTGCCACCACGTCATACTGCGGCGTGAGCACGTCCACCACTTTGCCTTTGCCCTCGTCGCCCCACTGCAATCCGAGCAGGACGTCTGCTTTTCCTTTCTCCATTGTCATTTGTTTGTTTTTTTCGTTTCCTGTGCTTTTTTGCGTTTCAAGCGGGCTTGGCATGTGCTGCACACACCATATATATACAGCGCATACCCGCCTTTCCTGAAACGCTTGAGATGCAAGTTGGCCATGGCCGCGTCTACACCGGGCAGCCTTATTTCCGTCACCCGCCCGCAAACGGTACACACTTGGTGGCTGTGGCTGTTGTTGTCGTAGCAGGCCTCGTATTTCGTGCCGCCTTGAAAGCGGTGGCGTATGACCAGCCCCAGCTCGATGAAGAGATTCAGTGTGTTGTACAACGTTGCGCGGCTCACGGGGAAATGGCACTCGCCGGCGAGACGCTCGCTAAGTTCGTCGAGCGTGAAGTGACCGTTGATGCTATATACGGCGTCAAGTATCGCAAAGCGCTCGGGCGTCTTGCGGTGGCTGCTCATTTCGAGGTAGTTGGTGAGAATCTGCCTCACGGAGTCCTTAACGCTGTCTTTCGCCATGGTCATTGGCTACATAATGCCGGACAAAGTTACGGATAATCCACGGAATAACAACTAAAAACATGCAGATTATCGTGTGACGGAGAATCATTTAAGGCACTGTTTTGAAATTATCGTGCGATGATTGTAGATTAGCCTTTGAGGCAGTCTTGCTCCCGTGATGATGAAGACAGTGGGCTATTTGACGAAGCACGGAAGCAGAAATGAGCAAAAAGTCACCCAAACCAAGCACAAAAAGCGGAAGCACAAAGCCGAGGGAATACCTTTTTTGCAGAAACTCAAAACAGTTTCCAAGGCTTTGCTGAGGCTCATCGCTTCCACGTGTTGGCGTAACAATATGCGCAATGGTGCTGGCATGGCACGTAGCTGCCTATGTCCTTGCTCACAATGCACCCGCAGGCCTTGCGCTGTCCCGGGTCTTTCATGTTGCGGCGGATGCCTGACGTTGGAGCTTCGCAGCTGAAAAGGCTGGGGGCAGGCAGATGTCCCGTGCGCAAGTAGCAGGCGAGTGCGGTGTCTTCGGGCCACAGTCGCTCAATCAGTTCGCCGTCTATACAGCGGTTGTGGGCGATGCCGAGCGCACTGAAGTCGTCGGCCTCGGCACACGTGGCCAGTTCCATTGCCCAACCCGCGCTTGCCCATCGGTCGCGCATCCTTGCCAACCCCTCGGCCAAAACCTGCCGTTCGCTGGCATCGGGTTCGGCCGAGCAGACATTCTCGCGGGTAAAGAATGGTGTCTGACAAACGAGATTTCGCTGCACGCGGCTGTAAGTGCCCACGTCCACGAAACTGAACACGAGCTTGTGGGTCAGCCCGCGAAGCTGTTCGCCGAGAGCTTCCACGCGGCGGAGCAGAGCTTGCGGCGTGAGTGTTGGCGTGAGCAACAGCGGGTCGAAACGCCAAACAACGCGCTCCGCTCCAACTCTCTCCGACAGTAGACGCATCGTCTCCACGCGCTCAGACAGTGGAGGAACACCCGGTTCAAGCCCCTCTGCCTCATAGTCGTTGAGTGTGTATTGGAAATAATAATGTATGCCTCTATTGTCCAAATCGGCAAGGAATGGCAGCAGCGGGGCTGGGTTCTTTGTCCAAAACACGACCACACGGCATCTCTGAAACGACACGTATTGCTCCCGGCGGTTGAACGGATTCACCCACACGCAATATCCACACCGCAGCCGTTCCATGAACCATTCGGCGTAGAATGCCGGGATGTCGGTTCTGCGGCTTGCCGAAATGATGACCGGGGCGACCGCCTCCACGCGCTCGCCGCCATCAATCGTAATCGTGACTTTTCCC
>CAZURD010000140.1:0-3253 GCA_964623445.1 uncultured Prevotella sp.
GATGGCAACAGCGGGTCGTCTTTCTCGTAAAACTTGAACGACACCACGGTCTTGCGATGCTGCGAGGGGCGAGGCCGGCCGTCGACAAGCCAGTCCGGCACGCTCTTCATCGGGCGGCCTATGGTTGGCGAACCGGGCGCATAAGTATATACAAACGGTTCGCCCCACTCCACGTCGTCGGGATATTGCTCATCGCCTATCATGCGGTTGGGCCACAGGTTGGTGACTTCTATCTCTATGCGGTTGCCGCCCACGGCCACAAAGTCGGTGATGTCGCAGCGGAAAGGCTTCTTCCACAGGTGGGCGCATTCGCGTCCGTTGACCACGATGCGCGCGGTGTTGGCCACGCGCCCGAGGTCGAGCACATAGAGGCATCCGTCCTTCAAGCTGTCAATGCGCAAGTCCTTGACGTATGTTGCCGTGCCTGAGAAGTAGCGTATGCCCGCGTCTTCGCTTTCGTTCCACTCCGTCAGACTGTCCATCCGCACTTCCGTAGGAGCGTCCCAGCCCTCGGGAAAGCGCAGTGTCCACGCTCCCTCCACCACTGTACGGCTGACAATGGCGGGGCGTTCAGCTGCGGCGGAGCTGATGTCGGGCGAATCCGACAAGCTGCGGGATTCGCCCGCAGGCGAGGCGGGCAGTCCGCAGACGATGAACAGCGACTGGCTCTCGTCGAAATGCAGCGTCATGGTGGTAGTCGTGTCACCATCCGCCCACCCTTTGAGCGGCTCTACGCGCCCCGTTTCCGGATACCACAGCTCCGTTTGTCTCCCGCTGCCGGGCACGGTGACCTCCGCCGTGAACGCCGAGTCGAGCCTGTTGGCCACAAAAAATATGTCCACATCGCCATCGCGGCGGTGAATCCACTGAAGTCCGGCGGCATCGGTGGCGAGCGACTTTTCCTCGCACGTATAGTCGTCAACGTAGTATCCGCGCTGCAACAACGCCTGACAACGGGTATAATAGTCAAGCAACAGGCGGGCAGCACCACTGCGCCACCATGTCTGACCCGGCGTCCACCACGCGCCCCACATGCCGAAGCTCATGCCGGGCAGCGCGTCGGGCCACGGGTTTTGTGCGCCGGCGTGCAGCATCAGCGCGTTTATGCCCAAGCAGAAAGCGCGGTCGGCCATGCGCTTCAGGTCTTCGGGTGTTTCCTGCCATGCCGCCAATGCCCACGAGGTGAAGCCCTCGGCGTAGATGCGGCGCAAGCCGTAGCGGTGAGCCACAGCCATGTGGTTAGGCACGCTCGGCCACCCCCACCGCTCGGGGTTGAGCCAAAACTCCGTGCAGAAGTAGTCGTCGGGCAGGCGTGAGGCTATGCCGCTGGTGCTTATCGGGTTGAAAGGCTTCGCGCTTCCCGTGCCGTATGGCTGGTAGAGGAGGCGGATGCCGCCCGCGCCGTGCGCCAGTTCGGCCATGTAAGAATAGTAGTTCTCGGCAAACAGAGCGGTCACCGTCTTGCGGAAGTCGGCCACGAAACGCTTTGTCTGTGCCTCGTCGCCCACCGTCAGGCCGGCAAGCGCAGGCAGCCACGGCAGCAGTTCGTAGCCGCAACGGCTGCGGAACTCCTCCGGCATGAGCGGTGTCCAATCCTGTCCGCCGGCCTCATAGCTGTCTATCTCTATCCGGCTGAAAGTCGTTCCGGCATCATCGCCGGCGATGTCGAGGAGCATCTGCGGATAAGTTTCCCAATATCGGCGCACGGCTTCGCGGCTCATCTTGTCACACTCCAGTCCCACGCCGCCATAGGGAGCGGTGGAAGCGTTTGTCTTGCCGTTGGTGGTGTGGCCGAAGCGCATCAGCCGCCAGCGTCCACGGGGCAGCTCCGCGCGCACGCAAGCGGTGGCGGAGTCGAAAGCCTCCGTGAGGTCAACCACCTCGTCCGGGCCTCCTATGCTGTCGGCCGGCACGGCAACCACGGCCACGTCGCGGTAGAAATCATACGCGGGGTCCACTTCCGGGCGGCGCAGTTCCACGGTCGCGGCCTTGCGCCCTATGGCAACCACCGTGTCGCGCCACACCAACTTCTGCATGGAATATTCGGGAGCCACGGCCGGAAAACCGCTCGACGACCATCCCGGACAGTTGTGCGTGCCGAACGAAAGTCCCAGTCGGCGACACTCGCTGATGGCGTGGCGCATCAGCCGCCGCCAGTTGTCTGTGCCTATCGCGTTGGCCGTGTCGCGCATCTCCACCTGCATAGGCCCGCCCACAAGAAACTGCTGCACTCCGCCTATGCCCGCCTCGCGGTAGGCTTCGAGGTCGGCTGTGATGCCCTCTGCCGACACCACGCCATCCATCCACTCCCATATCATGAGCGGGCGGGCATCATGCGGAGGACGCTCAAAGGCCATTCGGAGCGGCAACAGGAAATCGGCCACGCTTCCGACAGCCTCTGTCAAGGCGCGACCCGCAAAGCCATGCCCCGCGCCATATACCACATGCAACGCGGCATCGCGGTAAACCGTGACGGCGCGGCGCGAATAGCTGAGCGGCACAACTGTGTCTTTGTCGCCGTGGAGAAGCAGCACCGGCCCGCCAAAGCGACCTATCGCGCCAAACACATCAAGCCCGCACAACTCGCGAAAGAAGCGCGCTCCCACCGGCACGTCCCACACCATCGTGGTGTCGGGGATGTCGGCAGCCGCAGGATACCGCCTGTTCCAGTCATCGGGAATGCAGAATGCCGGGTAAATCAGCACCAGCCTACTGACGCTCTCCGCCGCTTTGGCTGCGGCCAACGCCGCCACCAATCCGCCCTGGCTCTCGCCGATGAGGACTATCGACGACGTGTCCACGTCGCTGCGGCTGCGGAAATGGCGCACCACCGCCTCCACATCGGCCGTCTCGTCCATTACAGACATGTCGACTGTGCTGCCCCCGCTGCGACTGCCTTTTGCCCCGCAGGGGAAGTCGAAAGCGTAACAGCGATAGCCCACGGAGCAGAGCGTGTCGAAATAAGCGCGGGCATAGTCCATGCTTCCGTTGAAGCCGTGGGCGAATATGGCCACCGGCATACGCCCGACGGCATCTTCCGGCGTGGCCATCACCCCCACTATGCGGCGGTCGCCGTTGTCTATGCAAAGCTGTTCTTCGGCGTATCGGGCGGCGATGGCGCACTTCGCGCCACCTACAAAGAGTGCGGCGGCGCACAGCAACCGCGCGAGCAGCAGGCAGACGGCCTGCATCTTGGCTTTTTCCATGGGTTGTTTAGAGATGATTTCGCAAAATGATTAGGTCAGCAAGCCGA
>CAZURD010000140.1:3353-4507 GCA_964623445.1 uncultured Prevotella sp.
ATGAAGTCACTCAGAGAAATATTCAGGATAGGCAAAGGGCCGTCGAGCAGCCACACGATGGGGCCTCAGAAGGCCGCCACCATGTTTGCCGAAAGAAACCGTCAGGCCAGCCGATTCCGCGTAACGCTCTACGGCAGTCTCGCAGCCACGGGCAAAGGCCACATGACCGACGTGGCAATAAGCGAGGCTTTGCAGCCCGTCGCGCCCGTGGACATAGTGTGGATGCCGTCGGTGTTCCTGCCGTTCCACCCTAACGGCATGAAGTTTGAGTCCATAGACGGCAGCGGGCGCGCCTCCGACGAGTGGACTGTCTACAGCATCGGCGGCGGGGCACTGGCCGAGGGCGGCAAGCAAGACAAGCTGACCGAAACGCCGGAGGTGTACGCCATGAACACGATGAACGACATCATGGCGTGGTGCAACGCCACCGGACGCAGCTACTGGGAGTATGTGGACAGCTGCGAGGACAGTTCTATATGGGACTACCTCCGGCAGGTGTGGCGCACAATGCAGGATTCCGTGGAGCGGGGCATCAACCATGAGGGGCGGCTTCCCGGCCCGCTCAACCTGATGAGGAAAGCACCTATATATTATGTAAAGGCTTCGGGCTACAAACAGTCGTTGCAGACGAGGGGACTGGTTTACTCTTACGCGCTTGCCGTGAGCGAGGAGAACGCCTCGGGCGGAACCATCGTCACCGCGCCCACGTGCGGGTCGTGCGGCGTGCTGCCTGCCGTGCTCTACCACACGGCCAAGGGTCACGCCTTTCCCGAGGAGCGAATATTGCACGCCATAGCCACGGCGGGGCTTATAGGCAACATCGTGAAGCACAACGCCTCCATTTCGGGAGCCGACGTTGGATGTCAGGGCGAGGTGGGAGTGGCCTGCGCCATGGCTGCGGCAGCGGTCTGCCAGCTCTTCGGCGGCAGTCCGTCGCAGATAGAGTATGCCGCCGAAATGGGGCTTGAACACCATCTCGGCATGACCTGCGACCCTGTGTGCGGACTCGTGCAGATTCCCTGCATAGAGCGCAATGCCTTTGCCGCCACGCGCGCGCTCGACGCAAACCTCTACGCTTCGTTCTCCGACGGCACTCACCGCGTGTCGTTCGACAAGGTGGTGGAGGTGATGAAACAGACGGGGCACGACATCCC
>CAZURD010000141.1:0-4492 GCA_964623445.1 uncultured Prevotella sp.
GGACACCCTGATTAAGAGTCAGGTGCTCTACCAACTGAGCTACAAGCGCATCGTTTTCTGTTTGCGGGTGCAAAGGTAATGGATTTATCCCATTCCGCAAAACATTTTGCCTTTTTTCTTCCAATTTTTCACTCTTCAGAGGCCACTAGGCAATGTCTAACCCCACGAAAAGCCATGTCGCACGGGCATCCACTGCGGCATTCGTGCAGCCCCGCTCCATGCTCAGTCCACCTCTTTGTAGCTGACATATTCGCCCTCGTCGTCGGCGAATATACGGCGTGAGGCCACGTCGCGAGGCCGCAAGTCGGTCACGGTCTCGCCGCCACACGACGCTCCGCTCCCCCCGCTTCGGCTGCGCCCGTCACCAGTCCGACCGCCGTCACCGCCACCACGGGCAAAGCTCGAGGCCGCACGGCGCACCCTACGGATGCTGCGACGCACGAAAAACGCCACAGACAAGGCCGCAACGATGGCCAACACAACGGAGAATAAGACGAAACCGAAAAGCAAATGGAGCATAACACCCGCGCTACTTATCTGTCACCTTTATAGAAAAAGACGGACAACAGTACGTATAGGATTATCGCCAAGGGCACGCCCACTATGCCGAAGAATACTATCAGGAGTGCGGCGAGGCCGAGGAATACGTAGCGCAACTTGTTGCCTGCCCAGCCCCACGACTTGAACTTGAGCGCGAACATGGGCACTTCGCTCACCAAGAGAAAGCTGCACAGGAGCATCATCACTATAAGCAGGATGCCGACAAGCGCATTTCCAAAGACGCACTCGGGCAAAGAGACCATGCCCCCGGCCCAGAAGAGCGTGTTGGCAGGCGTGGCAAGGCCGATGAACGAGGATGTCTGACGCTCGTCGAGGTTGAACTTGGCCAGTCTGAAAGCCGAGAAAGCCGCCATGACAAAGGCCACGAACGGCAGCACGCCCCCCTCGTCGCCCAGCCATTCGGGCCACGGGAAGCGTTTAAGCGTCAAGAACAGCATGACCGAGGGAGCCACGCCGAACGTCACGCAGTCTGCAAGGGAGTCAAGCTCCTTTCCTATCGGCGACGACACTCTAAGCAATCTTGCTGCCATGCCATCCATAAAGTCGAACACCGCCCCAAAGACGATGAACAGAAACGCCAAGTCGTAACGCCCCGAAAAGGCTTGGCTGATGGCTACGCAACCCATGATGAGGTTGCAGGAAGTAAGGATGTTGGGGAAATTGCGGATGAGGAGATTAAACATAGCAAGCCGTTTTAAAGAAAGAATCAAACTGTCAGCGAGACCTTTCGGCCACGCCGTTCACCGGAGCTTGGCAATGACGGTGAGGTCGCCGGTGGTGGCCTGCCCCATCTTCACGCACACTTCCGTGCCCAATGGCAGGAAAACGTCGACCCGGGAACCGAGCTTTATGAAGCCGAGGTGCTCATCAATGTAGCATTCCTCGCCCTCCTGCGCGTAGGTGACGATGCGCCTTGCCACTGCCCCCGCTATCTGCCGGCAGAGCACGTCCACGCCCTCGGGGGTGGTAATCATCACGTCCGCGCGCTCGTTCTCCTCGCTGGCCTTGGGCAACCACGCACGGTGGTAGTTGCCATCGCGGTGGCGGACGAACTTCACCTTGCCGTCCACAGGGAACCAGTTGGCGTGGACGTTGGTCAGGCTCATAAAGATTGAGATCATGAGGCGGCGGTCGCGGAAATACTCACGCTCCTCCACCTCCTCTATGACGACCACCCTCCCGTCGGCGGGGGCAACCACAACGCCCTGCGTATCGCCGTTGAAGTAACGTATCGGGCAACGATAGAAGTTGAGAACGATGCCCCATACCACCGCCATCGGCACCACGAAGCACCAGAAAGGAACCTTGGATTCAACAAAATACCACAGCAAACAGGCCACGACAGCCACCGCCAAGAAACTGACGACGAGCGTGTCGGTGCCCTCGCGGTGTATCCGTATCCTCTTGAGTTTCCTTATTCTATCTCCCATTGGACTCCAATCCGTTGTCGTTTGCGGTTGCAAAGGTAAGGGTTTTTCGTTTATCTGACAAATTTTTATCTCTTTCTTTTGGCCATATCAGGCCTTTGACGTAACTTTGAACCGCAAGCGCACATACGCGCCAAAGCGACCAAAAAACGCACCCGATGCAGGATTTCGTCCACCTCCACGTACACACCTATTATTCTATACTCGACGGACAGTCGAGCATTCAGCGGCTCGTAGACAAGGCCGTGGCCGACGGAATGAGCGGAATGGCCATCACCGACCACGGCAATATGTTCGGGACAAAGGAATTCTTCGACCACTGCCAGAGTGTCAACTCAAAGCGGAAGAAGGAGGGCCTGCCGCCGTTCAAGCCCATCCTCGGGTGCGAGGTGTACGTGGCACACCGCAGCAAGGAGAGCAAGACCGACAAGTCCGACCGCAGTGGCTACCACCTCATCGTGCTGGCGAAGAACGAACAGGGCTACAAGAACCTTGTGAAGATTGTCTCCAACGCCTGGGTGGACGGCTTCTATATGCGCCCACGCACTGACCGCGCCGACCTCGAACGCCACCGCGAGGGCCTCATCGTGTGCTCGGCGTGCCTCGCCGGCGAAGTGCCGGCAAAGATTCTGGCCGGCGACATCGAAGGGGCGAGGGAGACCGTGAGGTGGTACAAAGCCATGTTCGGCAACGACTACTACCTCGAACTTCAGCGGCACGAGGTGAAAGACCCCTCGATACGCGCCAACCGAGAGACATTTCCCCTGCAACAGCAGGCCAACAGGGTGATAATCCAACTCGCGAGGGAGGAGGGCGTGAAGCTCGTGTGTACCAACGACGCGCATTTCGTAGACCAAGAGAACGCCGAAGCACACGACCACCTGCTCTGTCTGTCGACGGGGAAAGACCTCGACGACCCCAACCGTATGCTCTACTCTAAGCAGGAGTGGTTCAAGACGAAGGCGGAGATGAACGAAGTGTTCGCCGATGTGCCCGAAGCGCTGGCCAATACCGTAGAGATTCTCGACAAGGTGGAGATGTATTCCATCGACCACTCGCCCATAATGCCGTTCTTCCCCATACCGGAGGACTTCGGAACGGAGGAGCAATGGCGGGCGAAATACACCAAGGAACAGCTCTTCCAAGAATTTGCCAGCGACGAGAACGGCCAAAACACGCTGCCACGGGAAGAGGGCGAGGAGAAAATCAGACACCTCGGAGGATACGACAAGCTGTACCGCATAAAGTTTGAAGCCGACTATCTCGGGCTGCTGGCGTACCAAGGGGCACGCCGCCTCTATGGCGACCCGCTGCCGCCGGAGGTGGACGAGCGCGTGCGCTTTGAGCTGCACATAATGAAAACGATGGGATTCCCGGGCTACTTCCTCATCGTGCAGGACTTCATCAACTCCGCACGCGACGAGCTGGGGGTGATGGTCGGCCCGGGACGCGGCTCAGCCGCCGGCTCCGTAGTGGCCTACTGCCTCGGCATAACGAAGATAGACCCAATCAAATACGACCTGCTGTTTGAGCGTTTCCTTAACCCTGACCGCATCTCCCTGCCCGATATAGACACCGACTTCGACGACGACGGGCGCGGCAAAGTGCTCGAATGGGTGGAGAACAAGTATGGGCGCAACAACTGCGCACACATCATCACCTACTCCACCATGGCCACGAAGAACTCCATCAAGGACGTGGCGCGCGTGGAGAAGCTGCCGCTCGAACAGGCAAACTTCCTCTGCAAGCAAATCCCCGACCGCCTGCCCGACGGCCTGAAGATGAACCTCGCCAACGCCATAAAGTGCATACCGGAACTGCGCGAGGCCGAGGCCAGCACCGACCCGCGCCTCCACAACACAATGGCCTACGCCAAAATGCTCGAAGGCACGGTGCGCGGCACGGGCATACACGCCTGCGGGTTCATCATCTGCCGCGACTCCATAAGCGACTGGGTGCCCATATCGGTGGCGGAAGACAAGGCCAACCCCGGCCACAAGCTGCGCTGCACGCAATACGACGGGCACGTGATCGAGTCGACGGGGCTTATCAAGATGGACTTCCTCGGGCTGAAAACGCTCTCCATACTGAAGGAAGCCGTGGAGAACGTGCGTCTCAACACAGGGCAAACGATAGACCTCGACAACATACCGCTTGACGACCCGCTCACCTATCAGCTCTATTGCGAGGGACGGACGATAGGCACATTCCAGTTTGAATCGCCGGGAATGCAGAAGTACCTGCGCGAGCTGCACCCCTCAGTGTTCGAGGATCTCATCGCAATGAACGCCCTCTACCGTCCCGGCCCAATGGACTACATACCCTCATTCATAGCCCGCAAGAATGGCGTAGAGCCTATCAAGTATGACATTCCGTGCATGGAGAAATACCTGAAGGACACCTACGGCATCACGGTCTACCAAGAACAGGTGATGCTTCTTTCCCGACAGCTGGCCAATTTCACTCGCGGCGAGAGCGATGCGCTGCGCAAGGCCATGGGAAAG
>CAZURD010000142.1:0-4436 GCA_964623445.1 uncultured Prevotella sp.
GGATTAGGCATTACAACAATTTCATTGAAAGATTTTCTTTCCGAAAGAAGATAATATTCGAATTGCACAAGCCTCGAAGAAGTCACTATTGGTTAGTCCGTGACCGAAATTTGGCTCTATGCGTTCGGTGACTGCACGAGCCTCACGAAAGTCAATATAAGTGAGTCAGTGACATCGATTGGATTGTCTGTTTTCTCCAACGATGAAAACATAACCACCATATACTCCCTGAACCCGAAACCGCCGACATGCTACAATAGCTCCTGCTTTGCAAGCAACGTTTATGCGAACGCCACGCTGTATGTGCCGAAAGGTTCGCTGGAGGCATACCAAGAGGCCGACGTATGGAAAAAGTTCCGGAACACCGAAGAGACGGAAGTTACCGGAATATCTGGAGTGTCGGCAGAGGCGCAGGCGACCGTGCGGACGGACAATGGCTGCATAGCGGTGGACGGCGCGAGCGGCCTCGTCAGCGTGTACGACCTGTCGGGGGCAATGATAAGCAGCGTGAGGGCTGAGGGCAGCGTGGAGATAGCCGTTCCGCGCGGCGGCGTTTACATAGTAAAGGTGAACGGACAGACTGTGAAAGTGGCAATGTGACACAGACGACACGGTATGCCCCAAACGACAATAGGCCGCGCCCGCAGTGGGCGCGGCCTATTGTCTACCGTCTCGCCGAAAGCCAATCTGCACGGCATGACCGCTAAAACAGTCTGAAGCCTAACAACCGATTTGGGTTTATACCTGAACGGCAACCCATCCCGGCGACACACCGAACTGTCGCTTAAACGCATTGGAGAAGTGGGAGCGGTTCTTGAAGCCTACCGCCACATAGACATCGGACGGCTTGGTGTTGCCGCCTGACAGCAGTTCGTATGCCTTGTCCAATCGTTTCTTGATGAGCCATTTCTCCGGCGAGAGGTCGCTCACCTTGGCAAAGTCGCGCTTGAAAGTGGCGAGGCTGCGCCCCGTATAGGTGGCAAACTCATCGAGCGTCATGTCCTGCGTGTAGTTTGCCTCCATGAAAGGCAGCAGGTCAATCTTCCACGATTCGTTGAAGTCGAACAGCGTGGGGTAGAAACGTTCGTCCGTGCCGAGCAGACAGTAGAGAGCCTCCTGCATCTTCAGCCGGATTATTTCGTCTTTCGGCTTGACGTTGGTGTCGGTGTAGGGGAAGAGCGAGAGGAACAGGCTTTGCAATGCCGGTGTTTTGGGCAGCAGGAGGGCGGCTTCGCGAATGCGTTTCGCGTCCTTGGGCAGCGTCGCCTTGTCCAACGTGCCGAAAAAGTCACGCAGGAAATTACGCTCGAAGCGGATGCTGATGGCCCTGTAGGGAGCTTCACCTGCGGTATGCTTCAGCAACTTCACTTGATGGTCGCGCTTGATGAAGATGTAGCTCCCCTCGCCTGCCCTCAGCTCACGCCCGTTGTCGTCCACCACCATCTCGCCCGAATAGACGTAAATAAGGACGTGGACGGGCATACGATGCTCCGACAGCATCTCGTGCGGCACGAAACAACTGTACACGATGTCCCAATAACTATATACCTGCGATTCTTTCAGCATGACGCTGCGAAGTTAAGAAACTGTTTTGAAAAAGAAGTCTTTTTAGTTCAACCTAATCATTGCCACTCCTGCAACCATCAGCACGATGCCGACAAGCTGGATGTACGAAATCCGCTTCCGTTCCGCTCCCAGCCAACCATACTTCTCCATCAGAAGACTAAGCGACATCTGGCCGAGCAACAACGCCATGAAGAATGCCCCTGCCCCAATTTGCGGAATCAGCCACGAATTGCCGAACACGGCTAAGGCTCCGCATACGCCACCTAACCACATCCACCACGGGTTTTCTCCACGGAAAGCCTTTCTCACGCAACCGACATTCCCATTCACAATGCAGAGGGCAGCAACGACGGCGGTCGCTATCAGGAACGACACGGTGGATGCCTGCACTGCCGAGCCAAGACAGATGCCCAGTCTTCCGTATATCGCCCCGATGGAAGCCATCAGGCATCCGGCCGCAATGCCCGTCAGCTGCCAAAGCAGGACATGGCTGCCTGTGGAAGTCTGTGTCGCTTTTCTTTTCTTGAGATTGGGAACGACCACGACAATCACGACACCTACTGTCAGCAGGAGCATGGCAAGGACACGGACAGCCGAAAGCGGGATGCGCACCGAGCCGAAAAGCCCGAAGTGGTCGATGACAAGGCTGAACGACAACTGCCCCAACAAAGGGAGTATGGATGTCTGCAACTGACCGAGCGCACGGAACAGGCAGATGGTGACCGTGATGGTGAAAAGGGCGATGATGCCTCCCGTCCATCCCCACCACGGCACACCGAATATCTGAGCCATGCAAGGCAGTATCCGGATTCCGGATACGACCGATACCGCCGATAGCAGCACCGAAGATACCGAAAAAGAAATGAGCGTCACCACGTATGCGAGCCCTACGCTCGTCCGCATCCGTGCGTTTGCCGCAGTCTGGACGGGGACGAGCATACCCGTAAGCAAGGCCATGATTAGAAATGCCCACATCGCGTCAAGCCTTTATCTATCTACATTCTCCGGCACAGTGCCGAGCCTGCGGATGTCCTTCCGCCATTGCTCATGGCAATCTCTCAGCTGCCTTGTCCTCATAGCGATCAGCCCCACTGGGCATTCGGATCACTGTACACGGTTTCGCACTCGCCACGTTGCTGGTACATCTGCCAGTAAGTTTCGGCGATGCGGGCTGGGTCGAAGTATTCGCTTCCGCCAATAGCTCCGCACACGGTCACCGTACCTACATACACGCCTTTGGGCTTCCATTCGTTGTGAAGGGCTATGGCAAGGGCACGGATGGCCGCCTTGTCGAGCGACAGGGGCAAGTAAGCAACGTTTGGGAACAAGGCAAGTCCGCCTCCGGTGAGGAAAATCGAGCCGTTCTTCCTGCAAAACTCATCGGTAAGCACGGCATTCACACAAGTATAGGCACTTGCCACGTCCACCTGATAGTGGCGCATTAGTTCCACGCCATCCATCCGCCCCGGCTCGTCGGGCGTGGTGATACCTACGTTATACACAAGCACATCCGGCGTGCCGAATTGCTGCCTCACTTGCTCAAAGGCAGCGACCAAAGTTTCAGGCTTAGCCGCATCCACTGCATACGTGTGGGCTTCGATGCCCTTGGCGGCAAACTCCCTTTCATACGTTTGCAGCGATTGCCCGTTGCGTGCCATAAGCACAATGCGAAAACCTTCTTTCCCGAATCTCTCTGCCACGTGGTTGCCCAGACCTTGGCCGGCACCAACCACTACGATTGTCTTTTTGTCCATGTCCTAATTGTTATTTATGACCGTTTATGAATGCTATCCGTTTCACGTTTTCCCCTTTCTTCTTTTATGCTGCAAAGGTATGGCGGAAAAGAAAGGGCGAAGTTGCTGTCCGGCTCAAAGGAGTGTTGCTCTGTGGCTCATTTATAGACCTTATATAATAACCAATGCGGCAATCCTTTCTTATTCCATTGTCCGGTTCTATTGTCCGACAAGGCTACCCGTTTACTTTCGTGCCGCAAATAAAACTTATTGCCTCACGATTTATATTAAAAATAACTAAAATGGGGGGGGTAATTCAGAAAATAGTATATTTGCATTGTCACCCCACTGTTCCGACAACAGGGCGGAATGGACGGTGGCGGACATCTGATGGAAAGGCGTTTGCCTTATAGGTCGCTCCCCCGCCATTTCCATCCGTGTCGTTTCATCTTTCCGTATAACACCCCGTCAGGGAGCAGGGGCAAAACAAGAAAAGCATGAAAAACATCTACTGCAAGTGGCTGGCAACCGCATTGTTGGCGTTGGCGAGCATCGGCGCAAAGGCTTACCACTTCAAGGTTGACGGCATTTATTACAACACCCTGTCAACAAGTAATACATGTTCGGTAACATACGGAGTTGAAAAATACACAGGAGAAGTTACCATCCCCGAAACGGTTACCTACAATGGACAAACGCTAACGGTGACATTGATTGGAGACTCTGCGTTCTATGGATGCACAAACCTCGAGGAAGTCAATATCCCTAACTCCGTGACATCGATTGGAGGCTCTGCGTTCTATAGATGCACGAGCCTCGCGGAAATCACAATCCCCAACTCTGTGACATCGATTGGAAGCTATGCGTTCCGAAACTGTACGAGCCTCGCGGAAATCACAATTCCTAACTCCGTGACATCAATTGGACAATATGCGTTTTATGGATGCACAAGCCTCACGGAAATCACAATCCCCAACTCTGTGACATCGATTGGAAGCTATGCGTTCCGAAACTGTACGAGCCTCGCGGAAGTCAATATCCCTAACTCGGTGACTACGATTGTTGGTACGTTCTATGGTTGCACGAGCCTCGCGGAAATCACAATTCCTAACTCCGTGACATCAATTGGACAATATG
>CAZURD010000143.1:0-4070 GCA_964623445.1 uncultured Prevotella sp.
AGTGTGAAGTCAAACGACCGATTTGGGTTGAACCGAACCGCAAATCACTCGTGATGGTACGGTTCGCCCTTTATAATGGTACACGCCCGATAAAGCTGTTCTGCGAATATGAGGCGCACAAGCTGATGGGAGAACGTCATTTTCGATAGCGAGATGCGCTCGTCGGCACGGGCGTAGACCTCCGGCGAGAATCCATAAGGGCCGCCGATGACGAACACGAGGCGGCTCGCCGTAGCCCGCTTGCGCTCCAGCCACGCGGCAAACTCCACGCTCCGAAGCCCGAGGCCACGTTCATCGAGCAGCGTTACCACATCGCCCGGACACAGCAGGCGCATGATTTGCTCGCCTTCCATTGCCCGCTGGCGTTCCTCGGGCACCGACTTGCCCCGCCGCACGTCGCGGATGGTGACCACCTCGAATGGCATATAGTGGGCGATGCGCCCCACGTAGTCGTCGATGGAGGCCGCAATGTGGCTGCCGTCGGTCTTCCCCACCTGTATGAGCAGTGTCTTCATGGCTTGTCGTACTCATGCTTCCGCTTCGGGTTCATTGGGAACCAGCCACGCAACACACGCTTGCGCTGCTCGAACAGCTCGCCTATCGACCACAGCGAAGATGCCCCGAAGACACCCAGTATGGACGATGCCACAACGTTCTCCACCAGCAGTGCCGCCGCGATTGCGCCAAGTCCGATGATCAGGAAGAGCCACCAGAGGCGCGTGCCGGTGTAGTATTCCGTCTTGATTACTATCGGATGGAAAAGTCCGATGATGAGAAAAGTGCTTGCGGCGATGATTATTCCTGTGAAGTGCATTGCTGTTCTTGTGGTGCGTTTGTGCTGCCTTGCGACATGATGTGGAAGTGACGGCCTCGCCGTTTTCAGCGGAGGTCAATCACTTCTGCCGTGGGATAGGCCGTGGAATCAAAGCGGAAAGTGTCGTCGGAGAGGTTTGCCTGCTTGAAATTGCTGATGCTTATGTCCGTCCAGCGTGCCCCCTGCCTCACCCTTATGTGCGTGGGCACGTAGGTCTGCTTGTCTGCCGTGACCACCATCTCCTGTATCTGGCGCGACGAATCGGTGGCCTTCAGCGTCACCACGTGGCTCGCGGCGTTCGACTGGAGCGTGAGTTCGTATCCCTCGCGATAGATGCTGATGAAGTTGTAGGGGTTCATTGCCTGTAGCTCGGCCTCCGTCGGCGTGTTGATGTTCACCTCGTTGCTCCGCTTCAGGAGCGTCCATTGCGTCTTTCCGTCAAACCACACCTTTGCCGTTGTTATGTCAGTGCAGAACTTATTGCCTTTCACTGCTATCGTGCCGGCGGCGTTGCCCCACTGTTCGCTCACGAGTGAGAATGTGGCCTCTGCCCCCGTGGCATTGCCCACGACGGCCGCCACCTTGTCGAGGACGCTCCTCGCGGGTTGCGCAATGGCCGCGCCGCAGAGCGCGAGGGCACAGGCGAGAGCCTTGATTCTTGCAGTCATGTGTCTTGTATGATTGTGTTATGGTTTCGTATGGGTTTCCCCTGTCAGTGTCTGAGCGAGTTCAGGAGATTGTCGAGGCTCACCTCGTCTTGTATCATCACCTCGCGCGGCTTCGCACCCATTGGCGCACCCACCACGCCGGCCTTTTCGAGCTGGTCCATGAGACGTCCCGCACGGTTGTAGCCGATGAAGAACTTGCGCTGAATGAGGCTCGTGCTGCCCGACTGGCTGGTAACAATGAGGCGCGCGGCATCCTCAAAGAGCGGGTCGAAGTGCTGCATGTCCACGTCTGCCGAGCAGCCTCCGATGTCGCCGTCTGCCGTGTCTGGCTCCGGCAGTTCAAAGGGCGTGGTGTACCCTTGCTGCATGGAAATAAACTTGTTGATGTTTTCCACCTCGGGCGTATCTACGAAAGCGCACTGCACGCGCACGGGTTCGTTGCCGTTGAGGAAGAGCATATCGCCGCGACCGATGAGTTGGTTGGCCCCGGGGCGGTCGAGAATGGTCTTCGAGTCCACCATCGCGCTCACCTTGAATGCCATGCGTCCCGGGAAGTTGGCCTTGATGTTGCCCGTTATTATGGTGGTGGTGGGTCGCTGCGTGGCTATCACCATGTGTATGCCCACGGCTCGGGCGAGCTGTGCTATGCGTGCTATCGGCAGTTCGATCTCCTTTCCCGCCGTCATTATGAGGTCGCCGAACTCATCGATTACCACCACAATGTATGGCATATAGCGGTGTCCGCGCTCCGGGTTGAGCTGCCGTGCCACAAACTTCTTGTTGTATTCCTTTATGTTTCTCGCCCCCGCCATCTTCAGCAGGTCGTAGCGTGTGTCCATTTCCTTGCACAGGCTGTTGAGCGTTCTCACCACCTTTGTCACGTCGGTGATTATCGGTTCCGCCCCATCGTCGGGCACCATGGCGAGGAAATGCTTTTCCAGCGGACTGTATATGCTGAACTCCACCTTCTTGGGGTCAATCAATACGATCTTCAGCTCTGCCGGATGCTTCTTGTAGAGCAGCGAGGTGATGATGGCATTGAGACCCACCGACTTTCCCTGTCCCGTCGCGCCGGCCACGAGCAGGTGGGGAATCTTGGCGAGGTCGAACATGAACACCTCGTTGGTGATGGTCTTTCCTATGGCGCATGGCAGCTCCATCGTCGTCTCCTGAAACTTCTTTGAGTTGAGGATGCTCTCCATCGAGACTATGTTGGGCTTCGCGTTCGGCACTTCTATGCCTATCGTGCCCTTTCCTGGGATGGGCGCGATGATTCGGATGCCCAGTGCCGAGAGGCTGAGGGCTATGTCGTCTTCGAGGTTGCGAATCTTGGAGATGCGCACTCCCTGCGCCGGCGTAATCTCGTAGAGCGTGATTGTCGGGCCGACGGTGGCCTTGATGCTGCTTATTTCCACCCCGAAGTTGCGCAGCACCTCCACGATGCGGTTCTTGTTCGCCGTCTGTTCCTCCATGTCGATGTTCGGCTTCCCGTCCGTTTCATACTTCTTCAGCAGGTCGAGCGTCGGGTAATGGTAGTTCTCGAGGTCGCGCTTAGGGTCGTATGGTGCCATGGCCGTGTCAATGGCGGGCGCAAGCGAATTGCCGCTGGCCTTTGCTTCCTCGCTGCCCACCTCCACGTCTATCGCCACTTCGCCGCCGGCGGGCGCATCGTCTGCCTTGGGCGTTGGCTCTTCCTTGCGCTGACTTTCCACCTTCGGCTCTTCGTCGGAACCTCCGTCTCCGAAGTCTATCACCTCCGCCTCGGGGGCATCATACGACGGCGCGGCTTCTTCCTCCGTCTCCTCCTCCACTGGCTGCGTCGCGCGCGCGTTCGTCACGGTGAACTTCACGCGGCTGGTGACGAACTTGACGGGGTTGAGCAGCTTGCGCACGAGGTAGACGGTCTCCACGCTAAGATATGTCAGGAAGCCCAAGGCAAGTAGCAAGAGGATGGCCGTGAGGCCGGGCGTGCCCACCATGTTCTCCGCGAAGCGGCAGAGGAACATGCCGTGGTCGCCGCCGGGATTGAAGCATTGGCTCGTGAAGAACGGCGAAAGGAACTTGGCAAACGTCACCGACAGCCATATCATCACGAGCATCGTGCCCAGAAACCACTTGGCCACCACCACGCGATAGACCCGCATCAGCCCCATTGCCCCAACAATCAGGAACAGCGGTATGAGGAAAGCGGCCAGGCCGAAGCAACGCTTTATCAAGAAGTAGGCCGTGTATGCGCCTATTGATCCGCAGCTGTTGCGGAACTCATGCTTGGCGTTGAGCAACTCGCCCGAGCGCGGCATCTCTATCATGCTTTGGTCGGCTGCGCCCGTGGTGAAGAACGAAACGAACGAGATGATGAAATAAATGGCCACGGCGAGCATCACCATCCCTATGGTGAAATTGAGCTTTTCGTTTCCAAATATGTTGTTGAGACCAAGCGTTTCGCCAAACGACGAGACCTTGTGTGTGTCTTTTTTCTTTACATTCTTTTTGGTCATGCCTTGAATTTTGTGCAAACTTACACAAAAACCACGACAAACGGACTTTCTTCCCGCTTTTTTTGGGAATTTGACCGCTGGCGCGTATGC
>CAZURD010000144.1:0-4061 GCA_964623445.1 uncultured Prevotella sp.
GGACAATATCCCTGAATACGGTGACATTCCCAACTCAGTGTACCATTCGGTGCCGGCGTGCCGGAATGTTGACAAAGTGAAGCGTTGCAGGCGGTTGATGGTGGTTGGCACGAGTTGCCAGCTCCGTGCCATGAACGCCGCCTTGAGGGGAAAAGCCGATGAAATCATCCGAATCTGCATCTTTTGCAAGCAGCAGAAGACGCTCGACTCCACACGTTTCCTTGCAAGGATTGTGGGCACAAAAATACCCGAAAATCTAAAATTTTCGACCCGCTATCGCGGGAACGGGTGGCCGGGAATCGTTCGGGTGAACGAATCTGAGCTGCCCTGGAATAGGGCAGCTCAGATTCCGTTTGGTCGTAGATTGTGGACTGTTCCGGGCTGCGACATCTGCGGCGATTCGTTTGGAACAAAGGCGGAAGCCGACATTACGCTGATGGATCCGTGGAAAATAAGGACGCCTAATGACGCCGGCGAAACTTTGGTCACCGTACATACTGAAGCGGGCAGAAAACTGTTGGAAAGCATTGATGCCATTGGCCTGCAGAAAAAGTCCTTTGAAGATGTAAAAGCTGCATTGAGCCTGAAGGACGTTTGGAGAAAGCAACAGACAGAACCGTTCTTCAGGGGTGAAAGGTGCGGCACAACCATCCGGAAGGCAGGAGAAGCGGAACTTAAACAAAGGCGTGCCATACGGAAGATTGTCGACACACTGCCCAGAATGCCCATCCTGTTTTATCGTGTCCTTTGCAAATTTTATCCTGACGGACGAAACAAAATTCTGAAATAAATCATGATGGATGTAAAAGTGATAACCCGGCACGGCCCATCGAACTACGGGTCATTGCTGCAAAGCATTGCCACGCTGGAAATTCTCAAGGAACTTGGCGTTTCAGCGGAAATAATCGACTACCAGCGAAAGGACGAGAGAGGCCTGAAAGCCACTCTCGCACAAGTGCGCCTGAAAAAGGCATACGCAGACAATGTGCTGAAGAAGGCTCTTTATGTTTTAGTACGTTTCCCAATGGAATCCATGGCAAGGGCGAGGTTTGACAGGATGCGGACCAGGTATCTGAACATGACTGGACGGGTGAGCGACTTCGAGGGGCTTGCACAACTGAAGGCAGATGCGTTCATTACCGGAAGCGACCAAGTGTGGGGACCCTTGTACAACGGGAACTATGACCCGGCATATTTCCTCTCGTTCGTAAATGAAGGCAAGAAACTGGCTTATGCCGCCAGTTTCGGAAAGGCTCAGTTCAGCGATGGAATAGCAAAAGAATACATACATTGGCTGAAGCGGTACGATGGCATTGCCGTAAGGGAAGACAGCGCTGTAAGATTGTTGGATGAATGGGGCGTGCCATGCAAGGGGCAAGTGTTGGACCCCACACTGATGCTCGATGGCAGGAAATGGTCAAAGATGGCAAGCAAAGAAACCAAAGGCGATTATGTGTTGGTTTATCAAATCCACAATGATGCCAACCTGAACCATTACGCCTTGGAATTGTCCGGACGCATGAAACTTCCGCTTGTCCGCGTCAGTCCGCACCTGCACCAGGCAAGGCGTGGCGGGAAGTTCGTCTGGTGTCCTGATATCCCCGTTTTTCTCGCTTACATAAAAAACTGCCGGTGTCTCATAACCGACTCTTTCCACGGTACTTGTTTTGCAATCAACTTCAACCGTCCGTTTCTGGAAGTGTTGCCGAACACTTCTACGGGTAGCAGGAATCAGAGCATATTAAAACTGACAGGACTCGAAAACCGTATTGTAAAGGATTTCAAAGACTTTTCACTATTCAACGAAGCAATAGACTACAACAAGGTGAACGCCATATTGGAAAAAGAACGTTCCGCCTCATTGGACATTCTGAAGGGGCTGCTTGGCTTGTAATCCAGGCCGCGGCACACCTTTTTTATTTTCAAAGACTTGCTCATGATACGAATTTTACATTCCGTCAGCAATTTGGACCGTGGCGGGATAGAGACCATGCTGATGAATTACTACCGCCATATTGATCGTGGCAAGGTACAGTTTGACTTTTTGTGCAACAAGCAGAAGCCTGGCGCATACGACAAGGAAGCGGCTGACATGGGGGCGAGGATATTCCATTCGCCGGGATTGCATCCGCTGCACTATCCGAAATACATCAGGTTCTTTAAAGAACTCGCGGCGCGGCATCCGGAATACCGGGTGTTGGAAGTACACAACGGGGCGTTGGGGCTGTACGCACTGAACAGCGCGAAACGCGCTGGCATACCGGCAAGGATATATCATGCACACGGACAGGGACTGAACCTTGACTACAAGATCGCGCTGAAATGGATGTGCAAGAAGTTGCTGCGGTTCAACATGACCCACCACTTCACCTGCGGACTGAAAGCCGGTGAGTATTATTTCAGCAAGGAAGTGATGGATAGCGGTGATTACGTGCTTGTACGCAATGCCATTGATGTGGACCGCTTCGTGTTCAACCCTGACGTAAGAAAACGCCTGCGTGCCGAAAACGGACTTGAAGGCAAGCATGTCGTAGGCCATGTGGGCAGGTTCATGCACCAGAAAAACCATGCCTTTCTCATGGAAGTGTTTGCTCGGATAGCCGGTCGTGACGAAAAGGCTGTCCTTGTGTTGCTCGGAGACGGGGAGCTGCAGGAAAAAATCAGGGACAGGGCCGGGGCGCTTGGCGTTTCCGGCAAGGTGATGATGATGGGCAATGTGGGCAATGCCAACGAATGGTATCAGGCTTTTGACTTGTTCATCCTTCCATCGCATTGGGAGGGCTTGCCCGTTGTCGGCGTGGAAGCCCAGGCTGCAGGACTTCCTTGCCTGTTCTCTTCCGCGATAACCCCGGAAATAGGGCTTACCGGAAATGCATTGTTCTTGGGCTTGGAACAGGGTGCGGACACATGGGCTGAAAAAGCCGCGGACTTGTTGTCTGCCTCCAAAGAACGCAGGAATATGCGCAAGGCCATAGCCGAAAAGGGTTACGACATCCGGGCCGAGGCAAGGAAACTTGAAAACCTTTATCTGGAAATCTATAACAGCACACTGAAATGAAGATAGGAATTCTCACCCATCATTTCATCGCCAACTTTGGGGCTTTTCTTCAAGCGTATGCCTTGCAAGAAGCCATCAGGCGTGAACATCCCAACGATGAGGTGGTCATCATCAATTACATCCATCTGAAACACTTCATCATCAATACCGGCGGTTGGTTCAGGTTCTACGCAGGGCGTGAGACAATCGGCGAATGGATGCAGAAAATACGATTGCCTTGGACCTTTTTCTTGGCAAGACACAAGTATATGAGCCTTACAAGGCGTTGTTATAGTGCGAATGAAGTAAATCAGTTGGGGCTTGACGTAATCGTGGTGGGCAGCGATGAAGTATGGAACTTCAGGGATGCGAAAAGTGACGCGGAGATAAAGTTCGGAAAGGGGTTGGACTGCAGGCGGCTGGTGTCGTATGCGCCAAGCGTGGGAAATTCCACGCCGGATGATGAAATACCGGGATATGTCATAGATGGCATAAAGAGATTCAATGGCATCTCCGTCAGGGATTCTTTGGGGCAGCGGCTTGTCAGGCATGTTACCGGGAATACTCCGTTGAAAGTGCTTGACCCGACCTTCCTTTTGGATTTTCCGGTGGAGGAAGTCCGTCTGCCGAACAAGGAATACATCCTGTTCTATTATGCGGAAAATCTTCCTGCACATATAAAAAATCAGATATTCGATTATGCGGAGAGACAGGGTCTGGCAGTTTATGGCGCAGGTGAATGCGACAGGCGATACACTGCCGTCACCGTCAACCTCACGCCTTTCCAATGGGTGTGGATGTTCCGGAACGCACGGTTCGTCATAACGGGTACGTTCCACGGGGTGGCTTTCTCCATCGAAAACGAACGCCAGTTCAAGGTTTACCTGACACAAAAGAACAGGATACGGAAGGTCAATGACCTGCTGGAAACGCTTGGCATAGAGAACCGTGGCATTGACGACAGTTTCGTGTTCGACCTTGAACGGCAAGGCAATGAAATCGACTATAAGGTTGTGAATGAGCG
>CAZURD010000145.1:0-4027 GCA_964623445.1 uncultured Prevotella sp.
TCAGCGCACGAGCCAGAAGATGGCTTCGGGGCCCATGTTGAAGAGCAGGTCGAGAATGCTTAGGTTGGGAATGAAGCCGTTTTTCACGGCGAACACCTGATAGTAGGGTCGCGGACAGAAGTCCGCATCCTCCTGCGGGTGCTTGGGGTCGATGGCCATGCGGTAGTCGCAGACGCGCCACGGGGCTTCGTCTCCATCCGCCGAGGCTTCCGTCGCGCCCAGCGGGGCACAGGCGGCAGTGAGGGCAACGCGCGGATGGATGTCGAGCAGCGAGCAGACGGTGGCTCGTATGGCTTCGTTGAAGTCGAGCAGGAACGTCCACTTGCGCTCAAAGAATGGCCGCAGGTCGTCGGCGTAGTAGTCGAAGAAAGGCGTTTCGCTGTACGCCGAAAGCAGCGCGTGCCAGTGAAGGTGACGCCAATTGCCGTGGTCACTCACGCGGATGTCGCGCATCTGCACCTTGCCCCCGCCCTCGAGGTGTTCCACGGGCACTGTCAGCGTCTGCGTCCCCGCCGTGGTGGCGATGACGCAACGGTTGCGGAACGTCTGTTTCTGGAAGTTTTCGTGCGCCTCTATGAGTGCCGTGCCGTGGCGTGCGAGCTTCTGATACCACTGCACGGGACCGAAGTAGGTGGTCGCGAGCAGTGCCGCCCCCTGCCCCGCTCCTGTGGCGGCGGTTGTTTCTGCGTTGGCTTGCGTGCTCATTGTGGCTTCGTGAACGTGCGTTCGCGGCGGTATCCGCAGAAAAACGGGCGACTGTCGTCGTGGCTGTAGACCACCATCGACACGCGACCAATCACAAGGCTCTCCGCCACCGGGCCGAAAGTGCGGCTGTCGAGCGTGTCGCCCTCGGCGAGAGCCTCCATCCAGTAGTAGTCCATGTCGGCGCAGGTGGCTTTCTTTCCCGGCACGATGGCCGCCCCACGGGGTGTCTGCACGGTGTCGCCCGGCAGTGCCGTGCAGCGGCACACGAACACGCCGCCACCCTCGTCGGCGGGGCTGTCGAACGCCACGATGTCGCCCCGGCGCACGCTGTCGGGCATGGCGCGCCCATAGCCGAAGAGTCCGTTCATGCCGCCCGTGCGCAGTCCGTAGCTCCAGCGGTTCACGAGCACGCGGTCGCCGGCCATGAACGTTGGCTCGAGGTCGTGCCCGTCGACGGTGTATATGGCGAAAAACAGCGAGCGGAAGAGCGCCACGGCCAGTGCCGCGACGGCCAATGCCGCTATCAGTTTCAGCCATGGCCTCATGGGCTTAGCGTCACTTTATGTTGTCCACGATGCTGAACAGGCGGTTCCAGCGCACGCCTGAGAAGCCGTGGCGGTCGGGATCGCTCGACCACCAGATGAAGATGGGCTTGCCCACGATGTGGTCTTCGGGCACGAAGCCCCAGTAGCGCGAGTCCGCCGAGTTGTGGCGGTTGTCGCCCATCATCCAGTAGTAGTCCAGCTTGAACGTGTATTGGCTTGCCTGCTCGCCATTGATGAATATCCGGCCGTCGCGCACTTCGAGCGTGTTGCCCTCGTATGCGGTTATCGGCCTCTCGTATATTGCGATGTTGTCGAGCGTGAGTTCGATGGCCTCGCCCTTCTTGGGAATCCATACCGGGCCATAGTTGTCGCGCGTCCAGTGCAGGTTTCCGTTGAGGGGATAGGTGTCGATGTAGCTCGCTTCCTCCACCGGCTCTATGCCCTCGCACACCTCCGGCATGGCCGTGAGCGTGGCCACGGCCTTCTTCGTGAGCGGCATGTAGCCCAGGGTGTTGAGGCTCATAATGTCTTCCGACGATATGTTGAGCTGCTTTAGCGTCTCCTCGGGTATGGAGCGGCGCAGCCTCACGCGGTAGGAATACTGCACGTTGTCTGGCTCTTTGTTGGCCACGCCGTCGAGATACACAATCTTGTCCCTTATCTCGAGCGTCTGCCCGGGCAGTCCCACGCACCGCTTCACGTAGTTCTCGCGCCGGTCTGTGGGCCGCGTTATGATTTCGCCGTACTCCTCGGGGTGCGCCGCGATGTAGTCGCGCCCGGCCTTGCGTATGGCGGCGAAGTAGTCGAGCCTCTGCTGCGCGTCGAGCGTGTCGGGGTCGAGGCGCACCGGTGTCAGCTGGTAGCCTATGCCGTAGCACATCGTGTAGAAGTCGGCGGCCTGGTATGCCGGTGCGGAGCAGAGCGTGTCGCCCGACGGATAGTTGAACACTACGATGTCGTTCAGCTCCACGCTGCCAAGTCCTTCCACGCGGCGGTAGTCCCAGTGCGGCCACTCAATGTACGACTTGCAGCCCAGCACGGGCAGCGTGTGCTGCGTGAGGGGCATCGTCAGCGGCGTTTGGGGTATGCGCGGCCCGTAGCTCACCTTGCTCACGAAGAGGTAGTCGCCCGTGAGGAGCGACTTTTCGAGCGAGCTTGAAGGGATGACGTAGTTCTGGAAGAAGAACTGATTGATGAAATACACGGCCACGAGGGCAAACACGATGGCATCCACCCACGACATCACGAAGCGCACGGGCGGCTCGCTGTCGCGCCACCACTGCCAGTTTATCTTGCGCGTGATGTAGAGGTCGAAGATGAACGGCACGACAATCAGTCCCCACCAGCTCTTGACCCACAGGAGGAAGAGCAGGTAGAGGGCTGTGACCACGGCGAACTTTGCCCACTGCCAGCGCATATCTTTCTTTCTTGCCTTGGACTGCCAGCGCATGTCCCTCTTTCTTTGCGTATCCATGATGATTGTCGCGGGTGGTCAGAACTTGAACATGTCGTCTATCGTGAGCAGCCCGTCGTGCCCCAAGGCATACTCTGCGGCGAGCACCGCGCCGAGCGCGAAGCCGCCCCGCGAGTGTGCGTCGTGGGTGATGGTGATGCTGTCCGCAGGGCTGTCGTAGCGCACGGAGTGGATGCCCGGCACTTCGCCGCGCCTCACGCAATCTATGCGCAGCGCGTCGGCGGCAGCCTCCTGCGAGCCTTCCACGCCGCGTTCGGTGGTGAGCGTGCCGCGTTCCCAGCAGCTCTTGCGGTCGAGACTGTCCACAATGTCGGTGGCCAGCGTGATGGCCGTGCCGCTCGGCGCGTCGAGCTTGTGGATGTGGTGGGTCTCCTCCATCGTCACGTCGTATTGCGGGAACGAGTTCATTATCCGTGCAAGGTAGCGGTTGACGGCGGCGAAGATGGCCACGCCCACCGAGAAGTTGGATGCCCAGAAGAGCGTCTTGCCCTCCTCGCGGCACAGGCGTTCCATTTCCTCGCGGTGGCCGTCGAGCCACCCCGTCGAGCCGCTCACCACTTTCACGCCCTTGCCGAAGGCGCGCAGGCAGTTGGAATAGGCGGCCTGCGGGCACGTGAACTCTATGGCGACATCGGCCGACGCAAAGGCCGGCGAGTCGAAGTCCTGCTGGTTGTCTATGTCTATGATGCTCACGATGTCGTGGCCACGGCCTCGGGCTATCTCTTCAATCATGCGCCCCATCTTGCCGTAACCTATCAAGGCTATTTTCATGTCCGTAAAGTTTAACCCTGCAAAGTTACTGCTTTTTTGGCCACTTCGCGCCTTTTCTCCATAAAAAATGGCAGAAACGGGGCTTTTGGGAGACGAACGTTGCCTTGGCCGCACTGCTTCGCCACAGGGAAGAAGCACGGCTGCAAGGGGGCGTTCCGACAAATATAAAGCTACTTTCAAATATGCAACTAAATGGCGGGCTTTCCCAACCGATTTTCAAAGGATGTCTCGTTGCACCGCAACGGATGCCTCGTTGGGGCACAATAAATGCCTCGTTGGCCTGCGATTAATGCCGTATTGCAAGCCAACGAGGCATCTATTGCAAAGCGTTGGGTGTCAGCACGTTGTGCAACGCCACCCTACGCCGCCTCCGTTAACGTTTTTATGTTAATTTATTAGTCCTAAAGCCTCAACGCCATTTCCCGCGAACGGGGAGACGACCGCTTCCGAACGCAGCCCCGCCCGCGTCAAGGCTTCGGCTTCAGCTCGCCCCCGCCTTGCAGCTTGTAGGTCTTCCCGCCAAGGGATGGCG
>CAZURD010000146.1:0-3916 GCA_964623445.1 uncultured Prevotella sp.
ATTTGTTGATAACTTCCAAAACAACTTCTTTGCTGAATTTGCAGAGGGCACATACACTTAAAAGTACACCTGAACGAAAGCTACTTTATTTTGTAGAACGGGCATGTTTGAGCCTCACGGCAAACACGATGTCGGGACGATGCACTACATTTGCAATCGGAAACAAAAGGCATGAGGCATGGACAAAGACAAGATGAATGGCGTAAACACTCTGCGCTACTCGGACATTTTTCTGGCAATGTACTCTGATGACGGAGTGAGCTGCCTGCACCGCAACCATTCCCACGTTCTGGTGTACATGTATTCGGGCGAGCTTGAAATCAAGGAGGGAGACAAAACAACCCTGCTGCACAAGGGCGACTGTGCCTTCATACGCAAGGATTTCGGCGTGCAACTAACCAAACGGGCGCACGAGGGGGAACAGTTCAGAGCCACGTTCCTGATGTTCACGACCAAGTTCCTACGTGAATTTTACTGCAAGCTGGACAAGAGCAGCCTGCCAAAAGAGGTGCGACGGGGAAAGGTAAGCCTGCAAAAGCTGCCATCCAACAGGCCGGACATCGCCAGTCTGTTTGAGTCAATGACCCCATACTTCAACTCCGAGATCCGACCGACAGACGATTTGCTCCGCCTCAAGATGGCTGAGGGAGTGTATGTGCTGCTTAACACGGACAAGAACCTTTACGCATCGCTGTTTGATTTTGCCGACCCGTGGAAGGCAGATCTCATGGACTTCATGGAGAAAAACTACATGAACGACCTCACGATGGAGGAGATCGCGAACTATACGGGGCGCAGCCTCGCCACATTCAAGCGCGATTTCAGGAAAGTTAGCAACCTGCCGCCGCAGAAATGGATAATCCAACGCAGGCTGGAGGCCGCCCACTCGCTCATAAAGGAGGGCGGGCGCAAGGTGACGGAGATTTGCTTTGACGTTGGGTTCAAGAACCTGTCGCACTTCTCCAGGGCATATAAGAAGAGGTATGGGCACTCTCCCATGGAAAGCATCGGGAAGTGAACCCGGCGGAAAGTCAGGCACGCGCCGAACTCAACGGGGCTTCATTGCACCATGACCCGCAGAGCAAAGAATTTTGAGCCGATAGGCAAAGCCATTTTGCGAAAGCTGCAATACCTTTGCAGGTGAGTCGAAACAAAATGGGAGCTGTATGAAAGATATTTTCCAAAAAGACTTGTCTGGTGAAATGGTGTCGCCTGACGAACCTGGATATGACGAACTGATTAACGCCATCTGGGACACCATGAGGCTGGCGAACGAATTGAACAACGGTTATCATGCGCCCGATGAGGTGCGCGACTACCTGTCACGCATCACAGGACAGGCGATTGACCCGTCTGTCACGTTGTTGCCACCCTTTTACGTTGACTTCGGCAAGAACATCCGCATGGGCAAGCGATGCTGGATTCAGCAGGGCTGCACGTTCTTCGATCGGGGTGGCATCACCTTGGGTAATGATGTGTTTATTGCTCCGAAGGTAAACCTTATCACCATCAATCACGACCCCGACCCGGACAACCGAAGTGCCACCTATGGCCGTCCCATCGTCATTGAAGACAAGGTATGGATAGGCATCAATTCCACCATCCTGCCCGGCGTGACCATAGGTTATGGCGCCATTGTCGGTGCCAACAGTGTGGTGACGCATGATGTCCCGCCCATGACGATGGTGGGAGGCAATCCCGCAAGGTTCATAAAGGAAATCAAGCCGAAAAAGCAGCAATGAGCAGTATGGAAGAATTGAACAAGAAAGGAGGTTGTAGCCGTCGCGGCTTTCTGAAGACGGCGGCTGCCGTGGGTGCGGCTCTGGCTGTCTCCCCGGCATTGGAAAAGGTGCAGGCCGCCACACGGGTGGCTGCTGGAGGCAAGGCAGCATCCATCAGTGATGCCAAAGCTGCCACCGTCAAAGCCCGTCGCACGCTCGGCACGGGCAAGGCGGCTTTCGAGGTGTCGGCATTGGGCTTCGGCGTAATGGGCATGACCTACAACCGCAGCTATCATCCCGACAAGAAGCAGTGCATCCGCCTGCTGCACGAAGCGGTGGATCGCGGCGTGACGCTGTTTGACACCGCCATCATCTATGGCCCGTTAAACAATGAAGAGCTGGCTGGCGAAGCTCTCGGTGAGTTCCACGGGCGGGTGAACGTGACGACCAAGTTCGGCCATGAAGTCATCGACGGGAAAGCCACAGGAAGGCAGGACAGCCGCCCGGCCACCATCCGCAGTTATTGTGAGGAATCGTTGAAACGCCTGCGTACCGATGTCATACCGATGTTCTACCAGCACCGCTTCGACCCTAATACACCGATTGAGGACGTGGCGGAGACCATCGCCGAACTGATTAAGGAGGGCAAGGTGTTGCACTGGGGCATGTGCGAAGTCAGTGCGGACACCATTCGCAAGGCACACGCCATCTGTCCGCTCACCGCCATACAGAGTGAATGGCATCTGATGCACCGCGATGTGGAGACAAATGGCGTGCTCGATGCGTGCCGGGAGCTGGGCATCGGATTCGTGCCTTACAGCCCGTTGAACCGTGGATTCCTTGGTGGCGACCTGAACGAATACACTGAGTTCGACCTCGCCAATGACAACCGCCCCACGCTGCCCCGTTTCACGCCGGAGGCAATGCGTGCCAACTACCGCATTGTGAATGTGCTGCAACGTTTCGGACGCGAGCGCGGCATGACCTCTGCGCAACTCGCTCTCGGCTGGCTCTTGCAGAAAGAGCCGTGGGTTGTGCCCATACCGGGGACGACAAAGCTGTCGCATCTGGAAGAAAACCTGCGGGCACTCGACTTCTCCCTCACAGCGGAGGAGTGGCAGGAGCTTGAAGATGCCGTTGCCGCCATACCTGTGGCGGGCAGTCGCTACAACGCCGAACAGCAGAAACAGGTGGGCTACTGACGCTTCGTTAGCCTGCCGCAAAAAGCAGTCCGTGCCGCTTCCAGATGCCCGTCGACGGGGCAGGGAAGCGGCACGGACTGCTTTTGCGGGTCTGGATGTGGCGTGGCAGCGGTCAGCGGCTTGTCTCAAGGCTGCTCCGCTTGTTGCGCTTGTAGCTGCGGTAGTCGTCCACGGGGATGTCCACCTCTGGCTCACAGAGTGCCCCCTCGTGCGGCAGACGGAACTTCATGTAGCGTATGTTCAGTCCGCGCGCAATCCATTGCGCCTCATAATAGGTCTGGATGGAGAGAATCTTGTGCGTCTCTGGGTCTATGCCGCTGGTGTGATAGAGGTCTTCCGTGCTGAAGAGCAGCGGCAGACCGTTGCGCTCCACCATGCAGGCTGTGTAGGTGAAGAGGAAGTTTGAGTCGGTCTTCAGGTGTACTATGCCGCCGTCTGCAAGGAAATGGCGGTAGCGTTCCATGAAGAACGTGCTGCTGAGCCGCTTCTTTGGGTTCTTCATTTGCGGGTCGCTGAACGTCAGCCAAATCTCCGCCACCTCGTCGGGGGCGAAGAAGCGGTCTATAATCTCTATGTTCGTGCGCAGGAACGCCACATTGGCCAGCCCCTCGCAGAGGGCCTGCTTGGCTCCAGTGTATATCCGTGCGCCCTTGATGTCCACCCCGATGAAGTTCATTTCGGGATAGAGTTTGGCCAGTTCCACGGTGTATTCGCCCTTGCCGCATCCCAGTTCGAGCACTATCGGGTTATTGTTGTGGAAATAGTCCTCGCCCCATCGCCCCCTCATAGCGAACGGTTCGCTCGCGGCTACGGAGTAAGGGCACTGGAACACATTGCCGAACGTTTCCAGTTCGGCGAACTTTTGCAGCTTTCCTTTGCTCATACGATGTTCATGTTATGCTGTTTCCGTTGGCTTTTGCTCACGGTACAGGCCGCAGCCCCGGCATCGTTTGTGCCTTGGTTGCGGCCTGTTTGCCATTTGTTTCAGCCGCC
>CAZURD010000147.1:0-3836 GCA_964623445.1 uncultured Prevotella sp.
TTTTGCAAGAAACGGAAACGTTCGATTGGTGTTTTGTAGAGCAACTCATTACTACCAAAGACGTAAGTGAATCGCTTGGGCGATGTCGCTTCGCCCTTGATGTCACAGATGAATGATAATCGCCAGTGATCGCCGCTGTCAAATACGGCCAAAGCCGCATCGAAATTTCCCCAACGGGGATTGACGAACGACTTGACAAGGTTTCTCAACCCCACGCGCTTGTTGGCCACCGAGCCTTTGGCTATGTCGTAACGGAACAGTCCGATGCGGAAGCTGTCGGACGTGTCAATACAACCTAAGTAATAGCCTTGGCCTATATCTGATGTATCAAGTTCTTCGGGTGTGCGCCTCAATTCTGTCGCACCGAAGAAGTCATGCAAAAGGTTCTGCCATTCGTCAGGGTTGAACGGTAACTGGAATAGGTTTCTTAATTGGAGGTCAGTATATGTGGCCATAAGTGTTCAGTGTCAAATGAAAGTTTCGGAAATAATTATTTTAGGGTCGGACTGCTCTTTTGCCTCACGTCCTTTTTCAGAGGCTTTTATCTGGTATTCTTTGAACAGTTCGCCGATTCTCTCCTGTATCTTGTATTCGTCCGTCTTTATCTTGGTACGGTCGCCTTTGTATTCACGGGAGATCTTTTGCAGCTCACGCGGCAACCGGGCATACATACCATCGTTGATATAAGCGGTAAGGATGTCACACCATTCCTTTAACTTGCTGTCGGACGTGATTTGCTTGACATAGCGGAGAAAGTGGTTCGCTTCGAGAGCCGTTCGGTCGAGGTCTGTCCTTTTTGCCACATCGGTATCCTTGGCCCGCGTATATTCCGACCGATATTTGTTTATTGCCACATTGACATGGCCATAGTGCGGAGTGTCGGTTTCAGCAGTAAGCGGTATAGGACGTTCTTCAGGCTTAGCCTTCAGGTATTTTACGGCTTCGAGGAAATCTATCACCTCCGCCTTGCGGTCGTTGACAAGGTAGAACTCGGTTTTTACTTCAGATGAGATGAACGCTACGGTCTTGCCCGAATGCTTGCCCGTCTGGCGCAGGACACGGCTTTTCATTGGCAGTTCCTTTATCTTGTGGTAAAGCTCGCGGTCGTTGTTGTAGAGTTCGCGCAGCTCGCGGAGCAAGGCAATCTTCTTATCAATGCTGTCTCTCACGTTGCTGTCGAAAAGGGTGAACTGGTGTACGATTTCCTCGATTGAATATATTTGCGCATCCTCGCCAAAGGCGGAATGGAAGCCCTGCAACTTGATTAGGGCGTTCTTGTAAAGCTGTATTTCTTCGTCGCCCTCATCCGAGGGGTAGAACATATAGTTGTGGATGTTCGGGGCGGTGGAGCCGATGCGGTTCACGCGGCCTATGCGTTGCATGAGACGGGTGGCGTTCCACGGCGAATCGTAATTCACAATCACGTTGGCGCGGTGCAGGTTGACACCCTCGGCCAGCACGTCGGAAGTGAGGATGATGTTGTAACGCCCCTCGTCATGCGGAACGTTAGCATCAAAATTGTTTTTTATCACGCTGTCGAGGCGGTCACGGTTTGCCGCCGTCACCTTGAGTATGTCGTTCCTGCCAAGCTCTTCTGTCAGTCTTCTGTACAGGTAATTCAGTGTATCCACACTTTCAGAGAAAATCACGAGCTTGCCGGTAGGGTTGATGGACTTGTCGAAAAGTTCCGTATCAAGCCTTTTCATGAACTCGTCAAACTTCGGGTCTCCTTTTTCTTCTGCCCATTCGGCATTGAGCCGTTCAAGCACTACCCGGTCGCTTAGCAGCATTTCCTTAAACTCCGGTTTGAAAGCATCGCCGTTGTAAAGTATATCGTCCTTTGAATAGCCCTTTTCGACCGCAAGCTCAATTATCTCGTCAAGTTCATAGTTCTTTGCCATCAGGTCCTTCACATTCAGTTTCGGAGCGATGATGACCTCATCCTCATCGAACATGCGTATCATGTCGTTGGTGATACGCAGGAGCGTGGCAAGCGATTTCTTGAAAGCATAGAAGCTGCTTTCGAGGCGTTTCACCATGTGGACACGGTATATTCCGGCCAATGTCTGCCCGATGTGCTCGGCATTCCCGTGTCTCTTGTACTCGTCCTTCAAGAACTCAACGGCACGATAACGGGCGTAATGCAGATGGTCTTTGTATTCCTCATCGGACAATGACGCAAGGGTTTCATAAAACCGGGCACTCGTTTCCGTTCCCATTTTGTATATGACCTCTTTCGGTGGCTGGATATTCGGGAACACTATTCCTTGCGATTCTATGTCATGCTTGTAGTCGGGGTCGTTAAGGATGTTGTTTCTCGTGCGCCGTATGGTCACCTTGTCAATCACATTGTTCCTTATCCTGTCGTAAATCTGGTCCACGTCTTCCGTAACGTCCCGGCTGTCACGTTCACGCATCAGCTTGTTATAATCTTGGATAAGAGGCGAGAAGAAGCCTTTGAGGTTGGGAATGCCGTCGATGGTGCAGCTCTGGCTGTTCTGGAACAACAGCAAAAGGTTTTGCAAATCATCTGGACGGTTGTTCAACGGCGTGGCGGACAGCAGCATGACTTTCTTGTGCGTGCTGCGCAACAAGCCGATATTGGAGCATGGCGACTTGCAAATCTTCTGCAACTCATCGTATTTTCTCGGACTGTCGCTGCGGAAACCATGCGCTTCGTCCACGATTATGAGGTCGAACTCTTCCTTGTCCTTGTATTGGTCGCGCCCGTCAAGCACCTTCGAAAGGCGTCCGTTGGTGATGAACTGCGCCTTTTTGTATATACCGAATTGTTTGAATGTCCTTTTCCAGTTGTCTTCAAGGGCTGGCGGATAGATGACCAGGATGTTGGTATTTCTTCCGTTGGCCTCGATGAACCGTTTGGCTATCATCGTCGCAATCATGGTCTTGCCCAGACCGACGACATCGGCAAGAAACAGCCCGTTGTGCTGCATCAGCATCTGATAGCCTTGTATGACGGCATCCTTTTGGTATTTCAGTTCTTTCACGCCGTCGGGAAGTTCAAGCGTAAAGTCGTCCTCCACCTGGTCACCGAATGTGTCGATAAGCACTTTGATGTAAATCTCATAAGGCGTAGGCTGATAGCCGAGGTAAGTCTGCTTCCTGTATTCGGCAATGTCTGCCGGGGTGAGCGGTACGGCCTCGTTCCACAAGGTATTGAACTCATCAAGGCAATACTTCACGTCGTCGTAATCCTTCATGGCCACGTTGAGCTCATAGCGCGGCGACTGTGTTATGCCCAAGCCCGATTCGGAAATGTTGGATGACCCCATGATAACCCACCCGTCGCTGTTCTCGTTATGTTTTTGCGGCAGGCAGAGGTAAAACTTGGCGTGTAGGTTCTTTGTGGCGTGTATTTTTATTTCCAAGCGTCCGCACGCAAGATCGTCGCACATCTGCAAGATGCCTGCTTCCACTTCGGGCGTATATTGGGCATCTATGATGTCCTGCTTGAACTCTTGGAAATATTTTTCCTTTGCCTCTCCCTCCTTGCCCAACATCAACAAGGCTTTGTTGTGTTTACGAAAGATGTCGTCTATGTTTATGCCGACCAGTATCTTGATTTCAGAAATGTCACCCAGTTCATTTCTTAGTTTGAAATAACCGGATGAACGGAAAAAACCGACAACGGCAAGAAACTTGTCGAATGTAACCATTTCCGATGCAATGCCTTTCAGTTTGTCGAAAAGGGTGTTGCCGGTTCCATTATTAAAAAACTTTGTGCCCATCTGAATTCGTTTCAGCAACTCTTTTAATGATTTATCTCTTGGAAAGAGATATGGATGAATCACAATCTGTTGGCTTACTGTATTTAA
>CAZURD010000148.1:0-3547 GCA_964623445.1 uncultured Prevotella sp.
GATAAAGTATGGGAAAGAAATCTTATGAGTCTGCATATCATTATCTATGTCTGCTTTGCGCTTTGCAAACCCATATCCCTTGGCAACGGTATCTGCATCTATTAAAATAAGTACCTGGTCGCCTTCCGCTTGGGCCTAGTACATTTGATTGATATTGGTCTCATTAAAAAGGTTGCTGATTCCATCGATACATATAAAATCAATGTCTTTTGTAGGGAAATGCAAATCTACAAGTGCTTTAAGGAAATGGCATTCCGGCGTTGCCCTATCCTTTGCTTCTATGAAGATTTTGTTCATTACCTGATTTCAATTTCTTGGTTAATGGAATAATCCAAACTTTCCAATGAATAGTGATATGCTTTCAATTCATCATCGGAAGTTTTCAACAGTTTGAATGCGGCAACAATATCTCTATAATTTTCAAGTGCAGCGTCTCGTAGTCCTTTTATGGAATCAACATCATGGGTTGTCACAAACAATTGAGTATGGTTTCTAACAGCTGCGTTTATAAGGACTTTCCACAAACTGCGCATTACGGAATAATGAAAGCCATTGCTAATCTCATCGACAAGTAAAGCGCCATCCTTGCAATCATATACGGCGGTCAGAAGAGATACTATCTTTCTTGCGCCATCTCCCATCATGTTAACAGGAATACGCTTTGCCAAACCTACATCGACAAGCATCTCTTTATCTGTGAAGATAAAGTCTTTTACTCGGGGTTCTATAAATCTAAGACCTTCTATAATAAAGTGCTCGTCTTTATTTTGAAGAATGTTTTTTAGACCTTGTATGGATGCACTGAAATCATACTTGGGGCTTAAATATTTACATCTTAATGATTCGGCGTAATGTTTTGATACAATACGGGTTGCATCAGTTGAATTTGCCGAGTCAAAACGTAACTGTGATTCAAAATGTTTGTCATTTATTTTAAAATCAAATTTTAATCCATATTTTCCCTCTTCTACATTTGAAAGAATATTTGTATCAGCAGCATTTAAAGATACATTGTGTTGTTTTTGTTCAAAGAGATTTATCTTCAAATCACGTTTTTCTTCATTTTCCATTCGTATATGAATCGGGTGACTTGAATCCAAATTATAGAAATCCAATTTAAGGTCATTCAAGCGGACTTTGCTATAACCACGCATAAAGTTCACATGGATAGGCAGCAATGGATTTGATAACCCGCTGGCTAAAAACAACGACTCCAACAACGAAGACTTTCCGCAATTGTTTTTTCCAAAGAAAAGATTAATCTGCTTGAAGCCCTCTATAGAAGCCTGCTTTATGCCCCTAAATCGCTCTATTTCAATCTTGTTGAACATTATTTCTGCAGTTGTTCGATAATAAATCAGCACACAAAGCTAAGCAAAATATTTAGTATAAGGTTGCTTTTTACATGTTTTTACCATAGTAGAAGTTGTTTTCGATAAAATAAAGAGTTCTCAAGACTTGAAAAACAGGTTGAATGGTTGTATCTTCACGAAGTAGTTCAATATTCAACGGAACATAAGTCGAAATTTCAATGTGATTATCACAAAGTTCAAATAGGGATGCCAAAATCGTCAGAACCTCATAAATCATTAACTTTCAATTATTTTTCCGTGATTTGCTCAGTATCTCATTTTTTTGTATTATCTTTGTGCCAAAACTTAGCGGGAAAAGAGAAGTTTATTTAATATAATATATTGTATATGGCAAAGAAAGCATTGCTGGTGATTCTCGATGGATGGGGAATCGGAAAACACGGTGCGGGCGATGTGATTTACAACACCCCCACTCCTTACCTTGATTATCTCAACGCCGTGAGCGCACACTCGCAGCTGCAGGCGTCGGGCGAGGACGTGGGTCTGCCCGACGGGCAGATGGGTAACTCCGAGGTGGGCCATCTAAACATCGGCGCGGGGCGCATAGTCTATCAGGACTTGGTGAAGATAAACCGCGCGTGCGCCGACGGCTCCATCATGTCCAATCCCGAGATAGTGGACGCGTACACATACGCCAAGCAGAACGGCAAGAAGCTCCACCTGATGGGGCTGACATCCGACGGCGGCGTACACTCGTCGCTCGACCACCTCTACAAGCTCATTGAGATAGCCAAGGAATACGGCTTGCGCGATACCTACGTACACTGCTTCATGGACGGTCGTGACACCGACCCGAAGAGCGGCGCGGGCTTCATACGCGACCTGCAGGCCCATTGCGAGGCCAACGGCGCGCACATAGCCTCGATAGTGGGTCGCTTCTACGCCATGGACCGCGACAAGCGGTGGGCGCGCGTCAAGGAGGCCTACGACCTGCTCGTGTCAGGTCGGGGCAAGCAGTCGGCCGACATGGTGGGAGCCATGGAGGAGAGCTATGCCGAGGGCGTCACCGACGAGTTTGTGAAGCCGGTGAACAACTCCACCGTCGACGGCACGATAGGCGAGGGCGACGTGGTGATATTCTTCAACTACCGCAACGACCGCGCCAAGGAGCTGACGCAGGTGCTCACACAGCAAGACATGCCCGAAGAGGGTATGCACACCGTCAAAGGGTTGCAATACTACTGCATGACTCCCTACGACGCTTCGTTTGAGGGAGTACACGTGCTCTTCCCGAAGGAGAACGTTGACGACACCCTTGGCGAGTACCTCAGCAAGCAGGGCAAGCGGCAGCTGCACACTGCCGAGACCGAGAAGTACGCCCACGTGACGTTCTTCTTCAACGGCGGGCGCGAGGCTCCTTTCGATGGCGAAGACCGCATACTCGTGCCGTCGCCCAAGGTGGCCACCTACGACCTCAAGCCAGAGATGAGTGCCTACGAGGTGAAAGACAGGCTGGTGGCCGCCATCGGCACGCAGGAGTATGACTTCATAGTGGTAAACTTCGCAAACGGCGACATGGTTGGCCACACCGGCGTTTACAACGCCATAGCCAAGGCCGTGTGGGCAGTGGACAACTGCGTGCGCGAAGTGATAGAGGCCGCCAAGGCCAACGGCTACGAGGCCATAATCATAGCCGACCACGGCAACGCCGACAACGCCGTCAACGCCGACGGCACGCCGAACACGGCGCACTCGCTCAACCCCGTACCGTTCATCTACGTCACCGACAACAACAGTGCCACGGTGAGGAACGGACGGCTGGCCGACGTGGCTCCCTCCATACTCCACATAATGGGACTGGAGCAGCCTGCCGACATGACCGGCGAGAACCTCATCGACGACAACCGCTGACGCCTGTCCGGGAGCGCGCCGGCGCGCTCCCGGACAGGCCGTTCCTGTGGCATGAAGATGCCGTTTGCCTGTTTGTTTATTGATTTATGTCAATTTTTTGTGCCATTCCGTTTACTTTTGGTATAGTATTCTTTGGTGCGAGTTGCATTCTGCTTAATTTTGTTGTGAATTACCATTCTAATTTTAAATGTTACGCTTATGAAGAAAAAGAGTTACTTTATTAATTTGCTGTTCGCGGCGGTGGCATTGCTGTTCGCGGCGAACGCAGGTGCCCAGACGTTTTACGTGGGCACGAAAGGCTACCCGACCTCAGTCAGCGGCAC
>CAZURD010000149.1:0-3397 GCA_964623445.1 uncultured Prevotella sp.
CGCGGTACTCATGGAACAAAAGTAGCAAAAATAAGTCTGCGGGTCAAACATTTCCCCAATAAAAATCCGGAGGCAATGCGTGATGTGTTGCCTCCGGATTCTTCTGTTAATAGCCTCTTGATTTGAGACCGCACTTGTCAATCGACGATGATGCCTGCTTGCAATAATTTCAGTTTTGCAGATTCACTCAGGTCTTTGCCGATGGGCAAAGTGTTGGAATGACGGGTTGTCGGCATTTCTACCCCTTCTTCAATTGTGAATGTCATGACAGTCGCCATATTCGCAAGGTTCCCATAGTTGCTTTGTGTCCCGATGGGGAAAGTGCCGCTGGCGGGATTACTTCCAGTATCGGGAGTGATTGTCTGCCCACGATAGTTGGCCCTCACGGTCCAGTCCGTTGCAATGCTTCCATCGCAATTAGAATACATGTCCACCAAGACGGAATATGTTCCCTTTTGTACGCAATCGGCAGGGAAATATATGTTTTCCTTATTGACATTATCAATGCTACATCCAGCATTCGAGTCAAGGTCCAATCCTATGATTTGTCCGTCGGAGGTCATGCTGCTTTGAGCCAGATAAGGTTGTCTGTTGCCGTAATAAACGATGTTCCCGTTTGGCTCTATGACATAGAGGTCTATGTCTTTAGCGTTGGAAAAAGCCAGGCTGACTTGCAGTTCGCCTATTCCCACCTGGATTAAGCTTACTTCCCACGACATGAAGAAATAGTACCCGCCTACAGTCCGTACCACGATCCTCACAGTCACATTGGCAGCAAATTGTTGGCTAATCATTAGGACAAACTGGTAGTTGAACGTATAGGTGGTAAGGGTTGCTGTAGCTGCGAGTGCATCTGTGGCATCCATTTCGTAATATCCATCTTCTCCTTCAATGCCGATGTATATTTTGTCCAGTTCTTCTGCTGTATTGATTGTTACATAAGAACTTCCTCCGGGAGCGAAAGTCTGGTCTGCAACCAGTTCACCGATGTCTGCGGATAGTTCGTCTGTAGCCTCAGGCATACTGCCCGAATGGTAAGTTGCATTATCAACTCCAAAGTATTGTTCTTCTATCGGGTTCGTTTGAGTTTCAAAAGGAATACGGATTTCCGTTCCGTCTATCAACACCAGTATGAGTTCTCCATCTTCCACCCTTACTTCGCTGAAGAATGAATCTCCGTCCTGCCCTTCAGCTTTGACAAGGTTGCCGTCTTCGTCCTTAATTTCTTCGTAGGTAATGCCATTGTCGTAGCTTATCATCCAATATCCAGCCGTGTTTACTTTCAAAAGCGGGGTGACAGCATCTGCACCAGTGGCAGGAATCATGTTGCCGTCGTCGTCGGTCAGCCATGATTTTGTGCCATCTATGATTTGTACCCAGTAGTATTTTCCTTCATAAAGATCCACACTGATAATGGGGGCATCTGTCCCATCTTTACCATTATATATGGTAATGGACTGCCCGTCCGTGAAAGTGATGAGGTAACCATCTTCAACGGCTTCAACACTTGAGATGGACACGTTGTTTTGCAGAGCATTCACAATGATGCTTATGGCATTGATGTCCGAGTTTATTTGAGTCAGTTGGTTCTCAATAGAAGTGACGCGATCTTCCAAAGAATTGACTTTATCCCAAAGAGCATCATCGTCATATTTGCAAGCTGTGACACAGACCAACATGGCCATTAGCAATGACATCAAAGAATAAATACTCGATTGTTTCATAAATAGTAGGTAACTTAAGTTAATAATTGAGTTGTTTTTAATTAAGGCGAGTGGAGCATTTGCGCATGGCAAACAGGATTCCACAGAGTCTTTTTGTTTATTCCATAGGCTGCAACTTTTAGATGTTGTTAATACTAAATCACCGTTGCAAAAATAATTAAATAATTCTTGGAAGCAAAAGTTTATCTGTATTTTTTATGATGACTTGTCCGATTCTTTTTTTTGCTTATTCCTGTTTGTACTGTATAGTGTTTGATTTTTCCATTTTTCCGTATTCTTCGTATGCCATTCCGTTGAATATGTTTGGTTGATAATCTCTTTCCGTTTGACAACGATTGTTGCCAAACCTTGCAGAATAAACAGATAATTAAAAGAGCAAAATGTCAACTCTTTTATCGCATAACCGTTTTATTCTATCACACAGATAAGAACATTCTGCATGATGACTTTGGGTGCCTTAATGTTTAATTAGGTAAATAGAATATCTGTAGAAATTGGAAATACGCCGGAACCGGCGAGTCGCACCGGCACACGAAGGAAAGGGTGGGGAAGTGCCTCTTTGTATCTGCCTGGAAATCAATGGCAAGTAACGCATTCCTTGGACACCTGTACGGCTCGTGTTCCGCACCTGTACGGAACACGAGCCGTACAGGTATGGAGCACGAGCCGTACAGGCATCCAGGAAATGGAATACGGGTAGGCTGTTCGACGGTTGTTTTGGCAGAAGAGGGGCATGGTGGCAAAAGAAACCCCGCCTCCCTCGAAGGGAATGCGGGGCATTGTCGTTGGCTCTTTGCAACTATGACAGAATCAAAACGTTGCCTGTTGGAGTTCCGCTGTGATTTTGCGGATGCAGCTTGCCAGCTTGTCGTATTGCAACCGGCTGGCATTGCGTCGGCCCGTGAGGTATTGGTTGAGCTGGGTGTAGTTGATGCCGGCCCGTTCGGCTATCTTCTTGGCATTGAAGCAGTCGAAGTAGTCGAAGAACGAACGCAGGTCATACTTGAATGCGTAGTCGTATTCGGGCACGGTCTTACCTTCCTTTGCGTATTCCTCGCGTATTTCAGCGCAAGCCGCAAGAAAGTCCTTGATAGCTTCTTCGGAGGTAGTGCCGTACCCGGCTGCCCCAAAGTCCTTTTCTTCATCCTCGATGTAGCAACCAAATGTCCCATCGGAGGCCATTTCCACAATAACGGTAAGTTTTTCTTTTTCCATAACCCATTTGCATTATATAATGATGGTGTAAGAAGCCTTGAAACAAATCGGACAAAGCCTGAATAGGAAACGGCACTGCCGCCCGGATTTTCATTGTCCGAGCAGCTTGCGCCTCAATCTTCTCTCGAGACCTTTGGGCAGTTCTTGTGCGTCGTGCCTCGGAATGGCTTCCATATTGCCTGTCAGTGGACTGAACCAGATGTCGTGGTTGCCTCCGTGGCGGACGAGCCGACAACCGGCCGCCTCGATTTCCTTAACGAATTGCTTTGTCTTCATGGATTCAAAGAGCTTTTTAACGACACAACAAAGGTATATAATAATATAACATTATGCAAGTTTATGGCTGTATTTCTTTTGATATGCTTTGCTTTGTCCCGAATCGGGTGTGCCAAGACTGATTGGGCACAGGGAGGCAACCCCCTTCTTTTTTAGAATACAGGTCTGAAGATCGCAGATTT
>CAZURD010000150.1:0-3380 GCA_964623445.1 uncultured Prevotella sp.
CAGGACAATCCACCTGAAAAGAAAACAAAGGACAATATTTTCGCCGATTTCAACGGCACGACATACAGAAACAACGGCAACGGCACTGTGACACGCACTGACACCCTCCGCCGAACGACAACCATGAGACTGCTGCCGCACGCCATACTCGACTACACGAAGCAAGATCACTTCCACGCCGTGCGCATGACCGACGGCCGCGAGGCCATATCCACCTACGGTGCGGGGCTGTTCATCTACGACCCTGCAACCGGTTCGATGGCGCAATTCACCACAAACAACAGTCCTGGCATAATAAACAACGACTACATAACGGCACTGATGGCCGACCGCAGCGGCTGCATCTGGATTGCCGAAGACTACACCGGGCTGGCCATTCTGCGCTTCTCGGGACTACGCCACAGCCGCATGGAAGCCGAACCAGATGCCAGCATACCCGACAAGAACTACGTGAGGCACGTGGCGGACATGGGCAATGGCCGCCTGCTCGTGGCCAACAACTACGGCACGTGCCACGTCTACGATGAGCACCAAGGCACATTCAGCGACACCGGTTACCGTGGGGCAAGGGTGTACTGCACGCTGACCGACAGCCACGGCCACCGTTGGACGGGCACGCGAGGCGACGGACTATACCTCGACGGGCGGCTGCTGACCACGGAAAACAGCACACTGCCAGCGATGGACATATACGACATTGCCGAAGACAGAGCCGGAAACGTGTGGGTGGCCACACTGGGCGGCGGGGTGGCACGCGCCGATATTTCCGCCGACAGCACGCCTTCTTTCACGCATTTCCTCAACAACGGCACGGCAACGGCCAAGGCCCACGACATAGAGACCGACGGGGATGGCCGCCTTTGGGTGGCCACCGAGGGTGGACTGTGCGTGATGGAGCCCGACGAGGGAACACAGTTTACCGTTTACGGCAGCCATGACGGCACGCTGCCATGCGACTACTTCATCTGTCTGAAGGCCGACGGCAATGGCCGCATGTGGGCCGGGACTGTGGGTGGAGGCCTGCTGTGCTGCCGCATTGAGGGCGGAAGGCTGCGTCACGAGGCCTTCACCACGCAACGCGGGCTTGCCACCAATAACGTGAATGCCATAGCCATCGACCGCCTGGGGCGCGTGTGGGCCGGCACGGAATGCGGCCTGTCGTGCGTGAATCCGGAGACAAACTCTGTGACGAACCACTTCATGTCCACCAACCCGCTGGGCGATACCTATTCCGAGAAAGCCTGCGTCACGCAAGCCGACGGCTCGATAGTGTTCGGCACGCACCTCGGCATGGTCAGGATATGGCCCGGCGAGGCCGCCGCCGAACAGACAGGGCACCGCACTTACATCACCTCGGTGGCCATAAACGGCGAGAACCACGATGAAAGCCTGGCCACCATGGCCGACGGGATGCCGCTATCGACACCCTACGACATGAACACACTGCGCTTCAACTTCTCCAATTTCAGGTACAGCGACATACGGTCAGTGCAATATCAGTACTATCTCGAAGGCCTCGAAGAGGACTGGAACGCCCCCACCGGCGACAATTCCGCCACATATACCAAGCTGCCCCCGGGAACTTACCGCCTGCACGTGCGCTCCAACGACGGCAGCGGCCACTGGGGCGGCGAGGCAAGCATGGGCATAACCGTAAGGCAACCGTGGTGGAATTCGACAGCAGCGTGGGCGGCTTACGTGGCGGCCATGATGGCAGTGGCACTCGTGCTGCGCCGCATCTGGATTTTGCGCAAGCGACTTGAAATTGAGCGCAGCGTCACAGAGCTGAAGATTAACTTCTTCACCAACGTGACGCATGAGCTGACCCTGCCCCTGACGCTGATACGCGCTGCCGTCGACCAGATAGTGGACGCGGGACGCGAACAGCCGTCGGCCACCACATTGCGCACCATCGTAAACAACACCGCGCGCCTCGGCCACATGGTGGAGAAGCTGATACAGTTCAGGAAGATAAGCAAGGCTACGCTCACGCCGACCCCGACTGCCGCCGACTTCGTGGCCACCGTGCGCAATGTGTGCCACGGATTCTGGGGCATGGCGGCCGAGAGGGGCGTGAGGATAAGGGTGTCTCCTTTTGCCAAGAGCCACGAAGCACTCTTCGACACGGACATGGTGGAGACGGTGGTGAGCAATCTTGTGAGCAACGCCGTGAAGCATTCGCCCAATGGCGGCGAGGTCACCGTGGCCGTTAGGCGTGCCGACGGCAGGCTGACTGTGGACGTAATGGACGATGGACACGGGGTGGACGATGCCGACAGGACACGGCTCTTCGCGCCCTACACGGGCATGAAGACTAACAAGGGCGGACTGGGCATAGGGCTGTACATAAGCCGCCAGACGGCATTGGCCATGGGCGGGGAGCTGGACTACACCCGCCCCAACGGCGGCAGGAGCACGTTCAGGCTGTCCGTGCCCGACGTGCAGCCTGACGACGGTGGGGCACATGGCGGCGCGAGCAAGGGCGAACGGGATGCGGGTATGGCCATGCCGGAAAGCTACATAAAGGAGATGATGCCCGTGCCGATGAACCCCGACATTACCACAGTCATTGCCGAGGACGACCAGGAGACGCTCAACTATCTACGCTTCACCCTCGGCCAGTACTTCAACATAGCCACGGCGGGCAGCGACGACGAGGCGGTGAGACTGGCAGCCGACACAAACGCCCACCTCGTAGTGGCCGAAAAGTCAGCGCAGACCAACGGCACGGCCATAGCGGCAGGCGTTAGGAAAGCCTGCGGACAGCGGACACACACCTTGATAATAACATCAGACGGCAGCGACAACGTTCTGCTGGCGGCCATAAGGGCGGGAGCCGACGGCGTGATGGTGCGCCCATTCACCATGAAGATGCTCACAGAGGCATGTCTGCGCAGCGTGAAAGACGCGGCCGAATGGCGTACACGCGAGGCCAGCGAAGCCGCCGCCAACCGCCCCGCGATACCGACCAAGGCAGTGATAAGAAAGGAGGATGAGCGGCGTTTCATTGACGCTTTCAACCGAATATTGGCCGCACACGCAGTCGACACCGACTTCACTGCCGACCGCTTTGCCGAGCTGATGGGCATGGGCAGAGGCCGCTTCTACCGCATGACAGGAGAACTGACCGGAGAAACGCCCGCCACGCACATACTGAAGGCACGCATGGAGCACGTGGCGAGAATGCTCCGCGACACGGACAAGGCCGTCAAGGACATAATGGCAGAGGCCGGATTCGCCAACCCAACGCACTTCTACAACACTTTCAGGAAACATTTCGGCATGAGTCCCGGGCAATACCGTAAATCTACGAAATTTTCCTCGTAATGGAGGGATTCATAAAACAGACACCACGCAGGCAAGCACCGCGTGGGCGAGGC
>CAZURD010000151.1:0-3268 GCA_964623445.1 uncultured Prevotella sp.
ATAGTAATCACAAACCACGAGTTCAGAGCACATTTTCCACCTCGCATCAAATATTTTTATGAAGAAGCCAAACGGCAAGGCCACGATGTACATGTCATCGAGTTGTACGGTATAAGCATTTGCTATCAATTCTCTGATGACAAGCAGGCAAGCAAAAATTGGGAAATACTATTTCCAGAAGCAAAGACAGGGACAGTCCAATTCGAGGAAGTAGAAAAGAAGCTTACGGCACGCTTGGACGCGATAAACCCTGATGTCGTCATATCTGGTATAGCGACTTTTCCAGTAGGCATTGTCGCTCTTCGGTGGGCAAAAAAGAACAACAAGGGTATTGTGGAATTTGGCAACGCCAAGAAACACACATTTAATCATAATTGGTTTGTTCACCAAGTGAAGCGGATGATGTTCCGCAACGTAGATGCATTTTTTTGTCCGTCAGACAAATGGGACGAGAGTATGATTTTCTGGGGATTTAAAAAGCAAGAGCTTTTTTATGGACTGAATGTAACCAACACACACGAATGGGAAGGCGATGTGCAGAATACGTCTTTCCCTGATTTGCCACATGAATATATGCTGACATGCGGGAGGCAGGTACAAATGAAAAACCTTCCACGACTTGTTAGGTGTTATCAACAGTATAGCAAGGAGGGAGGTACGTTGCCTCTAGTGATGGTGGGTGATGGCGTAAAGCATGAAGAACTGGTAAAGCTTTCCAATGGCAATAAGAACATAATATTTTTGCCATATCAGCCGCACAACAAAATGAGAGAAATCTTCTCCCAAACTAAATGCCTGATGCTGCCGAGTTTCCGCGAAGAGACATGGGGCATAGTGGTTAATGAAGCAATGGCCGCCGGAAAAATTGCGGCATGCAGCCTTGAGGCTGGTTGTACAACTACAATCATAGAAAATGGAGTAAATGGATTCAGTTTTGATCCATACGATGAGAAAGCTATTGTAGAAGTCATGCACAAGATAGAGGCACTCACTTCCAAACAGCTGGAAAAGATGCAGGCTAATGCCAAGTCAACAATCCAAGACTGGGGCGTGGAACGCTTTGCCAAAGGAGCATTGGATGCTTGCAGTTATGCAATAAGCCATAAAAAGAAGATACGCAATCCACTGGATTGGTTGTTGATAAAACGGTGGAAAGGACGCATGACCATAAAAAACGAATGATATTATGAGCAGAATTGGTATTATCACAATTGTAAATGTCAACAACTATGGCGCTGAGTTGCAAGCCTTTGCCTTACAGCATAAACTCACATTGATGGGGCATGACACGGAGATAATTGACTATGTGTTTGGCATTAATCATACCCACGACTTCAGAGGAGAAGTACTAACTGTGCCACTCCCATGGAAGACGCGCTTGCAGCGCAAACTTCTGCCATACATCGAGACAGTAGCGGATGCTTTCTATCCAAAGGCAAGAGAAAGACGTCGGCAAAAATTCCGCGAATTTCACGAACAGTACAACAGGCTATCTCGCCAAAAATACGCATCAGTAAAATCTTTGTACAACGCTCCCATGACCTACGATATATATTGCGTAGGCAGTGACCAAGTCTGGAATTATCAGAAAGGATATTCATTGCTCCCTTTCTTTTTGGATTTTGTGCCTGAAGGAAAAAGGAGAATAGCTTTCTCATCCAGTATTGGGCTGTCGGCGATATCACCAGAGGCAGAAGAGGTGTTCAAGAAATATCTTTCCACTTTTGACGCAATTGCCGTGAGAGAGCTTCAGGCAGCAGACCTGTTACGCAAACTATTGAACAGGCGTGTGGATGTGGTGCTTGATCCAACCTTATTGCTTTCCAAGACTGAATGGAACGAAGTGGCATGCTATGATTTGTGCCCACAAGAGCGATACCTGCTGCTCTATATTGTGACGATAAAGCCATGCCAGTACGCCATTGACTTGGCTGAGAAGATTGCAAAAGAAAAAGGTCTAAAGATAGTAAGGCTGTTCAGAAGCGCCGCCACCTATGATGCCAAACCGACGATGATAAACTTGCCGGAAGCCGGACCAAGCGATTTTGTGGGATTAATCGGGAAGGCGGACTTTGTGGTCACAAACTCCTTTCATGGAACAGTGTTCTCTGTCAATTTCCAAGTTCCATTCTATACTATCATAAAACCAAGCAATAACAATAATAGTCGACTGAAAAGCATTCTGGGAAAGCTGAAACTGGCTGACAGGCTTTTGCCCATTGGTAGCACTTTCCCAAGCAATGAGAAATGGCCTTTTGACTTTACAGAATCAACCAAAATACTGGATGTAGAGCGTGAAAAGTCTATAAGAATATTGTCAGAAAGCGTGGGCTGAAATGATTAAAATTACTGATCCGCAGCAGTGTTGTGGTTGCACAGCATGTGCAAGCATCTGTACACATGATGCCATCACGATGAAGCCCGATGTAATGGGGTTTCTCTATCCAGTGGTGGACGAGGGAAAATGCGTCGATTGTGGGCTGTGCGAAAAGGTTTGTGATTTCAACGACAAATATGACACAAGCCTGAACCTGTCCCAGCCTGATGCATACGCCGCAAGGCATAAGGACATGCGCGAGGTGGAGACGAGCCGCAGCGGAGCTGCGTTCATAGCCATTTCTGATTACATATTGGAAAATGGCGGAGTGGTTTACGGCGCAGGGTACACTGACCACTTCCGCGTGGTGCACAAACGGGCAACGACAAAGGAAGCACGCGACGAGTTCAAGGGGAGCAAGTACGTGCAGAGCGACCTGACGGGCGTGTTCCGTCAGGTGAAGAAAGACCTAAAGGACGGCTTGACCGTGCTTTTCTCCGGTACGCCCTGCCAGACCGCCGGGCTTAATTCCTACATCGGCAGGAGACTCCGCGAGCACCTTATCCTTGTTGACATTGTGTGTCATGGCGTGCCTAGCCCCTATCTATGGAAAGACTTTCTTGCATATTTAGAAAAGAAGCATGGCTCTGAGATATGTTGGGTAAACTTTCGCGACAAGCAAAAGTTTGGATGGAGAGCGCACCGTGAGACTTTTAAATTTGTTGATGGGAAAGGTAAAATAAGTTTCACTTGTATGTTTTACAAGCACACCATATTTAGGCATTCTTGTGCAAAATGTCATTACTGCAACATTCGCCGTCCGAGCGACATAACCCTCGCCGACTTCTGGGGATGGGAAAAGACAGATGCAGGCCTTAATGTTGACGACAAAGGATTGTCACTCTTATTTGTTAACACAGAAAAGGGCAGGGAACTTTTCTCAAAAGTGAG
>CAZURD010000152.1:0-3254 GCA_964623445.1 uncultured Prevotella sp.
TGCAGGCGGCTCTCGACATCGAGGACGGCCTCGACACGCTGCGCTACAACAAGGTGATCGTGGCCACCGATGCCGACGTGGACGGGATGCACATCCGCCTGCTCATCATCACGTTCTTCCTCCAGTTCTTCCCCGAACTGATAAAGAAAGGCCACGTCTACGTGCTTCAGACCCCGCTCTTCCGCGTGCGCAACCGGCGCACGAAGATTCGCAACCGCGAAGTGGTGGCAAAGGCCGACAGCGAAGCCGCCAACGCAAGGAAAGCTGACTTCATCACGCGCTATTGCTACAACGACGACGAGCGGCAGCAGGCCATAGCCGACCTTGGCCCCGACCCGGAGATAACGCGCTTCAAGGGTCTTGGGGAAATATCGCCGGAGGAATTCCGCAACTTCATCGGCCCCGGGATGCGCCTCGAACAGGTGACGCTCCACAAGACGGACCAAGTGCAGAAGCTCCTCGAATACTACATGGGGAAGAACACGCCTGAGCGACAGAACTTCATCATAGACAACCTCGTCATCGAGGAGGATCGCCCGGAAGAATAAAGCCAGGGCAGCAGCAGTCCCACTCCCAACAAACAACTCGCAATGAAACCATCAACAGCACTCTTAGCCCTCGCCCTCTTCATCGCGTCCGCAGCCGTGGCGCAGACCAAGATAAACCTCGGCAGCGACAGCCCGCTGCGCAAGCTGCAAATAGCCGAGCTTGCAATAACCAACCTCTACGTGGACAGCGTGGACGAGGCCAAGCTCGTGGAAGACGGCATCAGGGGCATGATAGAGAAGCTCGACCCCCACTCGTCCTACTCGACGGCCAAGGAGGTGCGCGCCATGAACGAGCCTCTGGCGGGCAATTTCGAGGGCATCGGCGTGCAGTTCAACATGATTGAAGACACGCTCCTCGTCATTCAGCCCGTGAGCGGTGGCCCGTCGGAGCGCGTCGGCATCATGGCGGGCGACCGCATCGTGAGCGTCAACGACACGGCCATAGCCGGGGTGAAGATGGCCCGCGACGAAATCGTGCGCCGCCTGCGTGGCCCCAAGGGCACAAAGGTGCGCCTCGGCGTGGTGAGGCGCGGCATAGCGGACACGCTTTCATTCACCGTCACGCGCGACAAGATTCCCGTCGAGACGCTCGACGCGGCATACATCATCGCCCCCGGCGTGGGCTACATACGCATCGGCAGCTTCGGCGCAACCACATACAAGGAGTTCTCCGACGCAATGCGCAGGCTGAGGGAGCAAGGCATGGACGACCTCATACTCGACCTACAGATGAACGGCGGCGGCTACCTGCAAGCATCGGTTGACATTGCCAACGAGTTCCTCTCGCGCGGCGACCTTATCGTCTACACCGAGGGGCGCACCACGCCACGCATCGACTACCGGGCGCGGGGCGATGGCTCGTTCCAGAAAGGCTGCCTCGTGGTGCTCGTCGACGAATACTCGGCCTCGGCCTCGGAGATTGTCACTGGTGCCGTGCAGGATCAGGACCGCGCCCTCGTCGTGGGACGGCGTTCGTTCGGCAAGGGACTGGTGCAACGCCCCATCGACCTGCCCGACGGCTCAATGCTGCGCCTCACCGTCGCCCACTACTACACGCCCTCGGGACGGTGCATCCAGAAGCCCTACGTGAAGGGACAGGCCAAGGACTATGCAATGGACGTTATCAACCGGCTGCGCCACGGGGAACTGACCAACGCCGACAGCATACATTTCGCCGACTCGCTGCTCTTCAGCACGCTGCGTATGCACAGGCCAGTCTACGGCGGCGGGGGCATCATGCCCGACATATTTGTGCCGCTCGACACCACCATCTACACCCGCTATCACCGCGAACTTTCCGCCAAGGGACTGATTATCAACGCCAACCTGCGCTATGTGGACTCCAACCGGAAGCAGCTCAAGGCCGAATATGCGTCGTTCGACGACTTCGACGCGCGCTTTTCCGTGCCTGCATCGCTCACCGACAGCATCTTTGCGCAGGCGAAGCGGCAGGGCATCGAGCCAAAGGACTCTGACGAACTGGCCACCACGCTGCCTTATCTCAGGCTGCAACTGAAAGCCCTCGTCGCCCGCGACCTGTGGACAATGAACGAATACTACCGCGTGATGAACACCAGCAGCCCCATAGTGCGCCGTGGTGTGGAGGCTATGGCAGAGCTGAAGCGCAACGCGGGACGGCTCAACGAGGTGGGAACAGACAACTGACGGAGGGGCGAATACCTTGGCACAACAACACGGACAGGCGGGAGAAACGATGGAAATGACCGACAACGCCATAATAATGCTGGGCACGGGGTATGCCACCGCCACCCGTTGCTACAACACTTGCTTCATACTCCGCATGGCGGACGCGATGCTTCTGGTGGATGCCGGCGGCGGAAACGGCATACTGACGCAACTGGAAAGGGTGGGGGTAGACCTTTCCGAAATACACGATATGTTCATAACCCACGCCCACACCGACCATATCCTTGGGGCGGTGTGGGTGGTCAGGATGGTGGCAAGCCGCATGAACGCCGGGAAGTACGGCGGCACTCTCACCATCTATGGCCACGACAAGGCTCTGAAGGTGCTCGAATGGATATGCCGCATGACGCTGTCCGAGAAGATGTCGGCTCTCATCGGGCGTTCAATCGTGCTGAGGGAGCTGCGCGACAGGGACACATTCAGCGTGGGCAACGCATCATTCCAGTGCTTCGACGTGCATTCCACAAAGGAAAAGCAGTTCGGCTTCCGTGCCACGCTGGCCGACGGCACAAGGCTGGCCTGCCTCGGCGACGAGCCTTGCGACGATGCTTGCCGCACGCTTGTGGAGAACGCCGACTGGCTCATGTGCGAGGCTTTCTGCCTGCACAGAGACCGCGCAGAGTTCAAGCCATACGAGAAACACCACAGCACCGCCCTTGATGCCGGTACGCTGGCCGAGGAACTGCACGCGAAGAACCTGCTGCTCTACCACACGGAGGACAAGAACCTGCCCACGCGCAAGAGGGAATACACGGCGGAAGCCTCGCGGAACTTCAGCGGCAGCGTGTTCGTGCCCGACGATTTGGAGGTGGTCGGCATCGGTAGCAAAAGTTGTTGAGAATGCCCATAACGTCTCAACTCCGCGCCAATTTCTTTCGCCCATTGCTCCATTGCCCGACAACGGGGCATTAAATGGAAAGCAATGGAGCATTAAATGCAACGCAACGAGGCATTAAACGGAGGGCAACGAGGCATTAATTGGCCTCCATTTAATGCCCC
>CAZURD010000153.1:0-3219 GCA_964623445.1 uncultured Prevotella sp.
GCCGCTCCTTGCCGTCCCAGCATTGGGCATGAATAAAGGGGCAACAGGGCATTCGTTGCCCCGCCGCCCCTTGGCGATAGCATTTCTGCTCTTGTTGTCTTTTGCTCTTATGCCTCCGTGGCAGGAGTGGCACTGTTTGTCCTCTTCTCCTTGATGCGAGCCTTCTTGCCGGTGAGCTTGCGCAGGTAGTAGAGCTTTGCACGGCGCACCTTGCCGATCTTGTTCACCTCGATGCTGTCGATGTTCGGCGAGTCGAGGGGGAAGATGCGCTCTACGCCCACCGTGCCCGACATCTTGCGCACAGTGAAACGCTTCTTGTTGCCGTGGCCGCAAATCTTGATCACCACGCCGCGATAGAGCTGTATGCGCTCCTTCGAGCCTTCAATGATCTTGTAAGCCACAGTGATGGTGTCGCCCGACTTGAACTTCGGGTGTTCCTTGCCTGATGGAAACGCCTCCTCGGCGATTTTCATTAAGTCCATTTCCGTTGTCGTTTATTTGTCTGTTGATGCCTCTGCGCAACATAACAGGCCACTCTCTCATTCCTGCCAGCGATTGCGTCGGAAAACGATTGCAAAGTTACTACATTTTTGACATTCAGGCAATTTTGCCTCTTCTTTTTTTGTCCGTTAGCCTGTTTTTGCATAAATTTGCCCCACACATGCGGCCGTGGCAGCGTGTGTGCAATTGCTTTTGAGGGATGTCGTGCGGATTATGTCGCGGCGTTTCTTGGCTTTTGGCGGATGGCAGTCAGCACGTCGGCGGGGGAGCGCAGCGCACCGTGTGGCCGATGCAGCTTGGCCGACTGCCTCCGATGAAGCCGGAAAGCGGCCGGAACATGGCGGCAAGAGGTCGTTTCGGAAGCCGAAGACAATAATATTATAGGACATCTTTATGCCAAACAAATCTCCATTCCTGTCCATCGCCCTTTCCGTCGCGCTGCTTGCGGGCTGCGCCTCCGGCTCGGGGGTGGCCGTTGCCGACCGTGAGCGGCTTCTTGTCGATTCGAGGTTCGATGCTGCTGTGGCCGCCGACACAGCCGCCGTGCGCTTCATGGAGCCTTACGCCCGTGTGGTTGACAGCCTGATGTGCCCCGTGGTGGGGCGCACCGCCACCTACCTTACTTCCGCGCGGCCGGAAAGCCCGTTGTCGAACCTGCTGGCAGACATACTGCTTTGGGCCGCCAAGGACTACGGCGAGCATCCCGACATGGCCGTCTACAACATGGGCGGCATACGCGCTTCGCTGCCCGAGGGCGACGTAACGTTTGGCGACGTGCTTGAAGTTGCACCCTTCGAGAACAAGATTTGCTTCCTGACGCTGCGCGGCGACACTCTCCTTAGCCTCTTTTCCGAGATGGCCGAAGTGGGCGGCGAGGGCGTGAGCCACGGCGTTGAGCTGACCATAAGCCCCGATGGCCGGCTGCTTGGGGCGCGGCTTGGCGGCAAGCCCATCGACGGCAGCGCGGCGTACCGCGTGGCCACGATTGACTATTTGGCCGAGGGCAACGACCGACTGGAGGCATTCAAGAAGAAGACCGACTACAACGCGCCGCGCGACGAGGCGAACGACACGCGCTACATCATAGCCAACTACTTCCGCGAGCAGGCCGCCAAAGGCGTGGCCGTGGATGCAAAGGTGGAAGGGCGCATCACCGTCGCGACACGTTGACGGCGACTGCGGCGCACTTTCCCTGCCTGACAAACGAAAAGACAGACAACCACAGTACAGCGATGACATTGAGACTGATGCTTGCCGCAGTGGCCATGATGGCCTCGGCGGCACTCACGGCGCAGGACACGCTCGTGATTCTCTACACCAACGATACGCACAGCACGGTGAGGCCGGTCAGCCAAAACCTCGCCGACACGCTCATAGCAGGGCGTGGAGGCTACCTCCGCCGCATGGAACTCGTGCGCGAACAGCGTGAGCAGTCGCCCGGAGCACTGCTCTTCGACAGCGGCGACTTCTCGCAAGGCTCGCCTTTCTATACCTTATTTAAAGGCGACGTGGAGGTGGGTCTTATGAACATGATGGGTTACGACGCTGCCACCATAGGCAACCACGAGTTCGATTTCGGCCTCGACAACCTTGCGCGACTCGCCAGTGAGGCCACGTTCCCCATCGTCTGCGCCAACTATGGTGTGGAGGGAACGCCGCTCGACGGCCTTGTCAAGCCCTACGTGGTGCTAACCCGGGGCGCGACGAGGGTGGGGGTGTTCGGCCTCTCGCCACGGCTGGAGGGACTTGTGGCCTCGGCCAACTATGAGGGGGTGGACTATCTCGACCCCATCGCAGCCGCCAACGACGCAGCCGCACAGTTGCGTGAGGGCGAGGGCTGCGACGTGGTGGTCTGCCTGTCGCACCTCGGCTGGGGCGCAGCGCCGGGAGAGGTGGACGACAGCATCCTCGTGGCCTCCACGCGAGGCATCAACATCGTGCTCGGCGGCCATTCCCACACGTATTTTGAGGAGATGAAGTGGGTGGAAAATGCCGACGGCCACCCTGTCCCCATCGACCAGAACGGCAAGCACGGCGTGTTCGTAGGCCGCGTGAAGCTGGCCGTTGGGAAGGATTAGACACCATGAACGCCTGCGCACTGCGGCCTTGACGCACTGCGCAGGCAACGCCGTACAACAGCAATCACCGCATATCCACATGACAGGCACAAGCCAAATGGAAAAGTTTGGGCATGAGTTGCACAAGCTTTTCGAGGCCATCGAGGGCGAGATGAAACGCTCGCCCGTCAATCCCGCCGCGCTCAAAAAACTTGGGAACTATCTCCGTGGCATAGAGAAACCGAAGCGCGAGACGCTCGACCGCCTCTCGCTCCTCGCCGGCTTTCAGGACTGGGAGTCGTTCCGCAAGGCCATATACGGCGATGCCGACGCTTCCGCCGGCAGTTCGGATGATGCCGACGAAAATCCGAATGAAGCTGGCGGGGACAAATAGGCCGCCCGTCAGCCATTCCGCCTGCCTCCCCGCACTTTTCCGTTTGCTGTGGCTTGGGGCGGAAAACGTCAGCCCGCATAGGCCGCACGACGCGCCGTTTGCCATCGGCAGCGACTGCGTATGCCATTGACCGATTGAGATTTTAAAATATAGTAAAGCTGCATATCCGCAATTCGCCCATGCTTGCGGATATGCAACTAAAAACGGTAGCATTCCCGTCACTTTCCCGTATGTGTCATATTGCAGTCTGAAACGGCATTAATTGCC
>CAZURD010000154.1:0-3209 GCA_964623445.1 uncultured Prevotella sp.
CCTGCGCCTTTCCGTGGATTTTGCTTAACTTTGTCTGTTCAAACAAAGACAGAACGAATATGGGCGACTTCATAGAGATAAAAGGTGCAAGGGCAAACAACCTAAAGGGCATCGACGTAAACATTCCCCGCGACAAGTTTGTCGTGATAGCGGGGGTCAGCGGCTCGGGCAAGTCTTCGCTTGCTTTCGACACGCTCTATGCCGAGGGGCAGCGGCGTTATGTGGAGAGCTTGTCGTCATACGCCCGCCAGTTCCTTGGCCGAATGAACAAGCCCGAGTGCGACTACATAAAGGGCTTGCCGCCCGCCATCGCCATAGAGCAGAGGGTGACAAGTCGCAATCCGCGTTCTACCGTCGGCACATCGACAGAGATATACGACTATCTGCGGCTGCTTTATGCCCGCATAGGCCACACTTTCTCGCCCGTCAGCGGGCAGGAGGTGAAGAAACATTCCACGGAAGATGTCATAGTCCGCGTGCGCCAGTTCGCCCCCGGCACAAAGTTCGCCGTACTGTCCCCGCTCCGGCTCGCGGAGGGGCGCAGCCTCGAACAGCAGTTGCGAATGTACGTGCTCCAGGGTTATGCCCGTATGCTCTGCCGTGGTGAGTTCGTTAGGATTGAAGACCGTCTGGATGCGGGCGTGGACGAGTTGCGCCCCGACGACCTGTTCCTTGTGATCGACCGTCTGTCGGCCGACGACTCCAGCGACTCCACGGCACGCCTCGTGGACTCTTGCGAGACCGCTTTCTATGAAGGCGATGGCCGATGCCGCCTTGTGGTGCTGCCATCGATGATGGCCTACGACTTCTCCACCACGTTTGAGGCCGACGGAATGACGTTTGAAGAGCCAAGCGAAAACATGTTCTCGTTCAACTCTCCTATGGGAGCCTGCCCCGAATGCCAAGGCTTCGGGCGCGTGATAGGCATCGACGAGAAGCTCGTAGTGCCCAACACAGGCCTGAGTGTCTACGACGGGTGCGTGGTATGCTGGCACGGAGAGAAGATGGATGTCTGGAGACAGGAGTTCTGTCGACGTGCTGCGGCAGACGATTTCCCGATATTCGAGCCATACTACGCACTCACGCAACAGCAGCGCGACCAGCTGTGGCACGGCCTGCCGAGCGAGCGCGGCAAGGACATACACGACCAAGTGTCCATAGACGCATTCTTCCAGATGGTGAAAGAAAACCAATACAAGATACAGTACCGCGTGATGATGAGCCGCTATCGCGGCAAGACCACGTGCCCCGTGTGCCACGGCTCAAAGCTGCGGCCAGAGGCTCTGTATGTGAAGATAGGCGGACGGAGCATCGCCGACATCGTGGAAATGCCCCTTGCGAGACTGAAAGAATGGCTCGACAACCTTGAACTCTCCGAGCACGACCGCGAGGTGGGCAGCCGCTTGCTCACAGAGATAGGCAGCCGCTTGCAGTTCCTGCTTGATGTCGGACTGGGATACCTCACCCTCAACCGCACCTCGAACACGCTCTCCGGCGGCGAAAGCCAGCGAATAAGTCTCACGACATCGCTCGGCAGCAGTCTCGTAGGCTCGCTTTACATCCTCGACGAGCCAAGCATCGGCCTGCATAGCCGCGACACAGACCGCCTGATCGGTGTGTTGCGGAGGCTTCAGGCATTGGGCAATACGGTGGTGGTGGTGGAGCACGACGAGGAGATTATCCGTGCTGCCGACCACCTGATCGACGTAGGGCCAGACGCGGGACGCTTCGGAGGCGAAATGGTCTTTGAGGGCGCACCCGGCAAAATCGACCCGGCAGACGTGGAACGCTATCCGCACAGCCACACGGTGAGGTATCTTGCAGGTGTCGATGCCATTGACGTGCCGCGCGAACGCCGCAAGTGGAACCGTGCCATAACCATACGGGGGGCACGGATGAACAACCTCAAGGGCATAGACGTGGACATACCGCTCAATGTGCTGACCGTGGTCACGGGAGTGAGCGGCTCGGGAAAGTCGTCGCTGATAAAGGGCATTCTCCACCCGGCGATGAAGCGTCGCCTCGGGATAGCCTGCGATGCCCCCGGCGAATACCGAGGGCTGGACGGCGACATAGAGGCCGTCAGCCACATTGAATTTGTCGACCAGAATCCCATTGGCAAAAGCTCACGCTCAAATCCAGCCACCTACGTAAAGGCATACGATGCCATCCGCGACCTCTTTGCACAGCAAGCCTTGTCGAAACAGATGGGGTACACGGCACAGCATTTCTCGTTCAATGCCGACGGCGGACGCTGTGATGAGTGCAAGGGAGCAGGCGTGATAACGGTGGAGATGCAGTTCATGGCCGATCTTGTACTCGAATGCGAGAGCTGCCACGGCCACCGCTTCAAGAAAGAAATCCTCGACGTGCGCTATGAGGGGAAGAACATAGACGACATTCTCAACATGACCGTGGGCGAAGCCGTGGAGTTTTTCTCCTCAAAGGGGCAGAATGTCATAAGCCGTCGCCTGAAGCCTTTGGCAGATGTCGGCCTTGGCTACATCAAGCTCGGCCAGAGTTCGTCGACGCTTTCGGGCGGAGAGAACCAGCGGGTGAAGCTGGCCTACTTCATAGGGCAGGAAAAACAAGAGCCAACGATGTTCATCTTCGACGAGCCTACCACAGGACTTCACTTCCACGACATCAGGCGGCTGCTCGATGCTTTCGGGGCACTGATAGAACGCGGGCACACCATCGTGGTGATAGAGCATAATCTCGACATCGTGAAATGCGCCGACTATGTGATAGACCTCGGCCCGGATGGAGGCGACCGTGGAGGCGAACTCGTTGTGGCCGGTACACCCGAGATGGTGAGCGGATGCAAGGCCAGTATCACAGGAAAATATCTTCGAGACAAACTTTATTGAAGAAAAGTTTGGCAGATGAATGAAAAAGTGCTACCTTTGCACACGCTAAAGGAAACCACTCCTGATGCAATGCCGACATGGCTCAGTTGGTAGAGCAATTCATTCGTAATGAATAGGTCCTCGGTTCGAGTCCGAGTGTCGGCTCACCCAATGTTATTCAGGGGCAGAGCTAAGGCAATGTCCCTGTTTTTGCGGTAATAGCTCAGTTGGTAGAGCATTGGCTTCCCAAGCCGAGGGTCGCGAGTTCGAGTCTCGTTTACCGCTCAACAAAATTCTCAAAGGGTTTAAAAGAGGAATTGTCGAAATAGACTTTTCCTCTTTTTTAATGCCTATGAACAC
>CAZURD010000155.1:0-2868 GCA_964623445.1 uncultured Prevotella sp.
AAGAAAATATTGTTTACCATCCATCGCCTTGATGCCGGAGGGGCGGAGAAAAGCCTCGTGTCGTTGCTTAACTCGCTGCCATTGGAGCAGTTTGATGTTGACTTGATGGCCATTAACCCTGAGGGGATTTTCAGGAACCAAGTTCCAGGAAATGTGCATTTAATCTCTGCACCCCGTGAACTGATTTGTAAAAGTGAGAAAATATCATCGAAGCGTTTTTGGCAATACTCTAACATCAAAACTTTACTCATAAAAGTTGCCTGCGTATTGGGCGACCGTTTCCGTGGAAATAATAGCAAGAGGTTAAAAAGCCGCGGGCAATTTGACAATGACATATGGAAAAATCATATTCCCGATTGTGAAAATGAATACGATGTAGCCATAAGTTACATGGATGGAGGAGTTAATTATTATGTCATCGACCATGTAAAAGCGAGGCGAAAAATATTATGGTGTCATAACGACTACAACAAATTAGAATACAAACCGGAATATGATGAAAAATATTATGGAAAGGCGTACAAAGTATGTACAATCAGTGATGTTTGCAAAAAATCACTGGTTGAAAACTTTCCGAATTTGAAAGACAAATTCAAAGTAGTGGAAAACATATCTTCAGCGCGTATAATCAAGGCACAAGCCGAAATGCGTGATGAAATGGAACATGCCGGTGATGGATTTGCAGAAGACAGTCGTTTCAGGATTGTCTCCATCGGGCGGCTGTCCGAGCAAAAAGGTTTCGACTATGCCGTGGACGCGGCGAAGCTCCTTAAAGGCGAAGGCCTTGCGTTTTGTTGGTATGTGTTGGGCGAGGGACCGCTTAGGAAGAGCCTTGAAGACCAAGCGGAGAAAAACGGCGTGGAAGATGTAATAAAGTTCATCGGCATCCGCTCAAATCCTTATCCTTACATAAAAAACGCCGATTTGTATGTTATGCCGTCACGCTACGAAGGCAAAAGCATTGCCTTGGATGAGGCCAAAATACTGTGCAAGCCGATTGTCGTGACCAACTATCCTTCCGTGGGGGATGCAATTGTGGATGGCAAAGACGGGCTGGTCGTAGATATAGATGCAAAAGAAATAGCAAAGAGCATAATAAAACTATACAATGATGAAAATCTTCGCGGATTGTTTTCCCAGAATCTTAGGAGCGAAGATTGCGGAAATGAAAAACGGGTGGTGGCAGAATTTTTGAAACTATTGGAGACAGAACCCTTTTTACACTGAAAGTCATCAGAAGTCAAACATCCCACTCTCTTTATGAAAATCTTGGAAATTATGTTCCACCTGAACCCAGGTGGGGCGGAGCGTTTTGTAATTGACCTGAGCAACGAGCTGTCAAAGACAAATGGGGTTGTCCTGCTGGCATTGAAAGAGGACAAGTCCAACCCGGAGGAATTCTTGTTTTACAAATTTGACTTGTCCGGACGGGTCAAATACAAGAATGTGGGGCTTCCTTCTTCTTCCTACCGTCTTTCTTCCATGTGGCGAGTCTATAAGGCAATAAAGGCGGAGAATCCGGATATTGTGCACATGCACGCCGCAGGAATGCCAAAGTTCTGCTATCTGGCCAACCTCCTGCTTGGAAAGGGCATGACATTCGTGCAGACCATCCACAACGATATCTACCGTGGGTATTCAACCGCGATATATGATTTCCTGCACGCCACGCTGGGAAGATGGAAAATGGTGCGTTTCGTTGCCATATCCGAGACCAACTACGTGGAGCAGAAGAAACGCTATCCTCGCACGATGGCCACCTGCATCGTAAACGGGCGTGCGCCAATGCGACCGACAGAAAAATTAAAGGATGTCAGGAACGAGATTGCCGTATTGAAGAAAAACCATGATACAGTTGTAGTATTGCACGTAGCCCGCTGCAATCCGCAAAAGAACCAGATGTTACTGATTGATTCTTTCAATGCGTTGACAGCGAACGGTACGGATGCCATGTTGCTTGTGATAGGCAACAGCTACGACAGCGAGTTGGGCGCATCGCTGAAGGCTGCGGCAGGCGCAAACATCCATTTCCTCGGCACACGCAAGAACATCAGTGATTACATGGCGAATGCCGACATATTTGTCTTGTCCAGTGCATTTGAGGGAATGCCAATCACTATTATCGAAGCACTCTTGAGCGGGGTTCCGGTCGTGTCCACGCCGGTATGCGGGGCGGTGGATGCCATAGATGGAAACAACGGAGTTCTCAGTGACGGCTTTACAACCGAAAGTTATACGGCAGCCCTGTCCAAGGTCGTTGGTAACCTTGCCTATTATAAAGCAAACGCACAGAGGATGAAGGACAGCAGTCCTTACACGATAAGGACTTGTGCCGAGAAATACCTTGAATTCTTCAAGGCGCGATAGGCCATCATCGTAAAAAGAATAATAAAGACTTGCTATATGCTTGAATATTACAGAGACAGAAATGAAATAGGCTATGACCATTCCCGATGCCAGCAGTGCGGCATTTGCGAGGCTGTATGTCCCAGGCAGGCCATATCATTGGAACTGCGGGAAGACGGCACGAACAATGTCGTTGTAAACGACGAAAAGTGCATCCGCTGCCGGCGGTGCGTGAACTGCTGCCCCGCCAACAAGCGCGAGGACTATGATGGGTATTTCGACGGCTTCGCAGAAAAGGGGTATTACTTAGGTTACAACACGGATGCCACGGTAAGGCACGAAAGTTCGTCGGGCGGCGTGTGCAAGACGCTGATAATCGAAAGCCTGAAAAACGGGCTGGCGGACGGCGTTTACACGCTGAGGCGCACGGATGTTTTCCCATACGCCGAGGGTGAGTTCTATACGAAGGACAATATCCCTGAATACGGTGACATTCCCAACTCAGTGTACCATTCGGTGCCG
>CAZURD010000156.1:0-2824 GCA_964623445.1 uncultured Prevotella sp.
AGCAGACGCTGATGATGAACGGCCTGCGCGGACAGGTGCGGCTGCAAGTGGACGGCCAGCTGAAGACCGGACGCGACATCGTGGCAATGGCGTTGCTCGGGGCGGAGGAGTTCGGCTTCGGCACAGCGGCACTCATCGTGCTGGGATGCGTGATGATGCGCAAGTGCAACCTGAACACCTGCCCCATGGGTGTGGCCACGCAAAACCCCGAACTGCGCAAGCACTTCATGGGTAAATACCAGTATCTGGTGAACTACTTCACGTTCCTCGCACAGGAAGTGCGCGAGTATCTGGCCTCAATGGGCTTCACGCGGCTCGACGACATCGTTGGGCACACGGAGCTAATCATCACGCGCAAGCCCTCCAACGAAAAGGAGGCATCGCTCGACTTCAGCCGGTTGCTCGCCCGCGTGGAGACCAAATGCCCGCCACACCACACCACTCAGCAGAAGCACGAGCTTGAAGACGTGCTCGACAGGCAGGTGATACGCGCGGCACAGAACGCCATAGAACGCGGCGACGAGATAAACCTCGACTACGCAATACGCAACACCGACCGCGCCGTGGGCGCAATGCTGAGCGGCGTGATTGCCACGAAGAACGGCGAGCGCGGACTGCCCGAGGGCACGATAAACATCCGCTTCAAGGGTTCGGCAGGCCAGAGCTTCGGTGCTTTCCTCACCAAGGGCGTGAGCCTGAAGCTCGAGGGGGAGGCCAACGACTACTTCGCCAAAGGTCTTAGCGGCGGACGCATCGCCATACTGCCGCCCACGCGCAGCAACTTCGTTGCCGAAGACAATACCATCGCAGGCAACACAGGTCTCTACGGAGCAACTTCTGGCGAGCTTTACATCAACGGCAAGGTGGGCGAACGCTTCGGAGTGCGCAACTCGGGAGCCATAGCCGTCATCGAAGGAGCAGGCGATCACTGCTGCGAGTACATGACCGGAGGACGGGTTGTGGTGCTCGGCGAGACCGGACGCAACTTTGCGGCTGGCATGAGTGGCGGCGTGGCCTACGTGTGGGACAGGAAACACAACTTCGACTACTTCTGCAACATGGACATGGTGGAGATTAATCTCGTGGAAGAGAGCAGCTACCGCAAGGAACTGCACGAGCTGATACGCCAGCACTACCTGTACACCGGCTCGAAACTCGCCCGCACCATGCTCGACGACTGGGGACGCTATGTGGAGGACTTCATTCAGGTTGTGCCCATAGAGTACAAGCGCGTGCTCCAGGAGGAGCAGGTGCGCAAGCTCCAGAAGAAGATAGCCGACATGCAAAGGGACTATTGACGAATCATGAATCCGGAGCCATGAGCCGGGTCTCGCCGCGCGAAGCGCGGCGAGACCTTGCCCAGCGGCAAATAGTCGGGACAATTCCCGCATCGCAGTCGAATCGCGAAGCCGCCCGAACGGCTTGCAAAATCCAGCTTCACACGGCATGGCTCCCGGCTCAAAACATATAGACGCGCTTGCGCGACACCCCATAAACCAAAACTCATAACACATAATTCGCAACTCACGATGGGCAACCCAAGAGCTTTTCTGACCATACACCGGCAGGAAGCCGGATATAGACCAATACACGACCGCATCCACGACTTCGGCGAAGTGGAGCAGACTCTCAACAGCAAGGATCGCCGGACACAGGCCAGCCGCTGCATGGATTGCGGCGTGCCGTTCTGCCACTGGGCGTGTCCGCTCGGCAACAAGCCGCCAGAGTGGAACGATGCGCTCTACAAGGGCGACTACGAACTGGCCTATCGGCTGCTTAACTCCACGAACGACTTCCCCGAATTTACCGGCCGCGTGTGCCCCGCGCTCTGCGAAAAGGCCTGCATCCTCAACCTCACGGAGCATGAGCCGACGACCAACCGCGAGGACGAGGCGGCCATAACGGAAGTGGCTTTCCAGGAAAACTTTGTGCGCGTGACCTCGCCCGAGCGCAACGGCAAGCGCGTGTGCGTGGTAGGCTCCGGCCCAGCGGGGCTTGTGGCGGCCAACCGTCTCAACCTCATGGGCTACAGCGTGACAGTTATGGAGAAGTGCGAGGCCGCCGGCGGACTGCTGCGCTATGGCATACCGAATTTCAAACTGAACAAGACCATCATCGACCGCCGCCTCGACATCCTGCAACGCGAGGGCATTGAGTTCCGCTTCGGACAGGAAGTAAGCCTCGACAAGCTGCCCGCAGGCTTCGATGCCTACGTCATCGCCACGGGCACACCCACCGCCCGCGACCTCAAAGCCCCGGGACGCGAGCTGAAAGGCATCTACTTCGCTCTCGACATGCTGGCGCAACAGAACCGCGTGCTGGCGGGGATGGAGTTCAAGAAAGACGAACTCGTGAACGCGCGTGGCAAGGATGTGCTTGTCATCGGCGGCGGCGACACGGGCAGCGACTGCATTGGCACGGCTCACCGCCAAGGATGCCGCAGCGTGACGCAAATCGAAATAATGCCCAAGCCGCCCGTGGGGCCGGATGACCCGCAGAACCCGTGGCCGGGATTCCCGCGCACGCTGAAGACCACTTCGAGCCACGAGGAGGGCTGCACGCGCCGCTGGAACATCAACACGCTTGAGTTCATAGGAAAGGACGGCCGTCTCACTGGCGTCCGCGTGCAGGAGATTGAGTGGAAGCCGGCCAGCGACGGCGGTCGCCCGGTGATGCAGCCTGTGGGCAAGCCCGAGGTGATCAAGGCCGATATGGTACTCCTCGCCATGGGCTTCCTGAAGCCGGAGCAGCCCAAGATGCCCGTCAACGTCGTGTTCTGCGGCGATGCTGCCATCGGAGCGTCGCTCGTGGTGAGGGCAATGGC
>CAZURD010000157.1:0-2779 GCA_964623445.1 uncultured Prevotella sp.
GATGTCCCGTCAGAAAGTTGAGAACATGATTTACAGAACATCTCCTCAGATGCTAAGAAAATCTCTTTTCGCCCTGTACATGCTCACTGTGGCATGTATGGGGCTTGCCACTTTTGTTGAGAAATGGCATGGCACGGACTATGCCGACAGCCACATTTACGATGCGTGGTGGTTCTCCCTGCTTTGGGGCGTGCTGGCGGCGGTGGGCGTTGCCTACATCGTGTCGCGACGGGTGAAGCGTCCGTCCATCGTGGCCTTGCACGCATCGTTCGTCGTGATACTCCTCGGTGCGTTGCTGACCCATCTCACCGCTGTCCGTGGCGTGGTTCACCTGCGCGACGGGCAGCCCACCGACAGGTATCTCACGTTGCGAGATGGCGATGTGGAGGAGCACTCCCTGCCTTTCACGATGGAGCTTGACAGGTTTGAAACGCACTACTACGACGGCACGCGCACGCCGTCAGACTACGTGACGCTTTTCTCAATATCCGACACTGCCGGCCGCTATGCCTGCCGTGTGTCCATGAACCGCATTCACAGCCATCACGGCTACCGCTTCTACCAAAGCGACTTCGACCCCGATATGCGTGGCAGCATACTTGCCCTCAACGCCGACCCGTGGGGCATCGGGGTGACTTATCTGGGCTATGCCTTGCTGTTCGTCTCGCTCGTATGGATGTTGTTCGACCATCGCGGCTCTTTCCGCCGCCTGCTTGGCAGTCCGCTGCTGCGGCGCGGGGGCATGGCTGCGGCTCTCGTCATGGTTGCGATGCAGGCCAGTGCCGCCCCGCCCACGCTGCCGCGTGACGTTGCCGAACGTTTCGGACGGCTCTACGTGCTCCATGCCGGACGCATCTGCCCGGTGCAGACGCTTGCCATCGACATCACGAAGAAGACCTGCGGCGCGGCCTCCTACGACGGACTGACGGCTGAGCAGGTGCTCACGGGCTGGCTGTTCTATGGTGACGAGTGGGCGGCAGAGCCGTGCCTGCGCCTGAAGCGCGGGGCCATGCGCGAGCGGTTGCAGCTCCCGGGGCGCGTGTCGGTGTCCACTTTCTTCAACCGCGCCATGGGAGGCTACATCCTCGGGCCATACGTTGCGGAGTGGCAACGCGGCAACCGCGATGCGTTCCATCGTCAGGTGGGCGACATTGACGACCGCCTCATGCTCCTCATGCAGCTCCGCCGAGGCACGCTCTTGCGCCTGTTCCCTTGCACTGTGGACGGGCAGACCGTGTGGCACGCGGCCGGCGACCGCCTCCCCGCCGCTGTTCCGCACGCTCAGGCTCTCTATATAAATAATGTGTTGGCCATGATGCGTGAGCAGGTGGAGGCCGGCAACACCGACAGCCTCTGCGCCATCATCGACAAGCTGGCTCGCTATCAGGTCGCCAACGCCGGTTCGTCGCTGCCCTCTGCGGCACAGACGCGGGCGGAGCGAGCCTACAATGCCGTGCCTTTCGCCACGGTGCTCTTCATGGTGTGCCTCGCGGCAGGACTTCTTTCCCTGCTTTTCGAGATAGTGGCAATGGCCGTTGTCGGCGGTGCGGCGGTGCGGTTGTCGCGTTGGCGGATGCCCGTTCGCCGCATGGCGATGGCCGTGCTCGTCCTGTCGTGGGTCGCCCTGTCGTGCTGCGAGGCTCTGCGGTGGGTGGCCAGTGGCAGCGTGCCCCTGTCCAACGGCTACGAGACGATGCTCTTCGTGGCTTGGGCGGTGATGGCTCTCGCGCTCGTGGCGGCTCGCCGCCTGCCGTTCGCCGTCTCGTTCGGGCTGCTGATGGCGGGCTTCTTCCTGCTCGTGTCGCACATAAGCCTGATGGATCCCAACATATCCAGTGTCATGCCTGTGCTCAATTCGCCGCTGCTCACGGCTCACGTTTCGGTGATAATGCTCTCGTTTGCCCTGCTCTCGCTGACGTTCGTCTGTGGGTCGGTGGGGCTTGTGGTAGAGGCGTTATTGCGGCGCAGCGCGGGTGCGGGCGAGGTGTTGCGCCGGCAGTCGGCTTCTCTCGCCGCAATGGGGCAACTGTTGCTCTGTCCCGCCTTGGCAACCCTTGCCGCAGGGATATTCATCGGGGCTGTGTGGGCCAACGTGTCGTGGGGGCGTTACTGGAGCTGGGATGCCAAGGAGACGTGGGCTTTGATTGCGCTCATGGTCTATGCTGCAGGCGCACACCGCAGCACGCTGCCCGCCTTGCAGCGGCCTTTGTGCTGGCATCTGTTCGCCACGTTGGCATTTGCCAGCATAGCCATGACCTATTTCGGAGTGAACTATTTCCTCGGCAGCGGTATGCACACCTATGCCTGACGCTGCTCCTTTGCGTGTAAAGACGCTGTGAATGAGACTTTTGGGTGTGATTAGCCATGCACTCGTTTTGATGGCACATTAATTGCCTTGCAACGGGGCATTAATTGGCCTCCATTTAATGCCTCGTTGCGTTCCATTTAGATATTAATTGCAACGCAACGAGGCATCTATACTTTGCGCGGTACAAATTTGTGCATTCTGGGCGGCCTGCGATCATTCCTGCTCCCGCCTCTTGTCCAGATGTCAGTTGGCTTTTCCCAACGTAATAACGGTCTAAAGACCGATTTTAGGTGAGGTAGGCAACAGGGACACAACCTCCGGATCCGAGAATTTCGTAACGGAGCCACGGCAGTCTAAAATCTGTTCTCACGGCAAATAAAAACCTTGGAAGATGTGGGGATTGTCGCAGAATTTCCTTATTTTTGCATCGGATTGAGGCAACTCTTTCCGCGACAACATCGAGGCGTTATG
>CAZURD010000158.1:0-2743 GCA_964623445.1 uncultured Prevotella sp.
AACCCGCGACCCCGACCTTGGCAAGGTCGTGCTCTACCAACTGAGCTATTTCCGCTTTTTGTTCCTTTTGTAAGGAGCGTTTCTCTTAACGCGGTGCAAAGGTAACGCTTTTCTCGAAACCCACAAAATTTTCGGCCACTTTTTTCAACTTTTTCTTCAATCCATGCGATTTTTGTAGTCTTCGTAGCCGAATTTGCGCAATGTTTCAAGCCTGCCATCCTCGTGACGCAGCACTATCGAGGGATGGCTCACGCCATTGAACATATTGGTTTTTACCGTAGTATAGTGTATCATATCCTCAAATATCACCTCATCCCCCACTCTCAGCGGGCGGTTGAAACGCCAAGAGCCCATGAAATCGCCCGAAAGGCAGCTGTTGCCGCCCAGTCGGTAGGTGCATGGCTCTGTGGCCGCCTCCAGCGGCACAAGCTCAGCACCGCGTACATCGGGATGATAGGGCATTTCGAGGCAATCGGGCATGTGGCAAGTGAAGCTCACGTCGAGTATGGCCGTCTTTATTCCGCTGTTCTCCACTATGTCCACAACGTGCGACACGAGGCAGCCTGTCTGCCATGCGAACGCACTTCCCGGTTCCATTATTATTTTAAGGTGTGGATGCCGTTTGTGGAATCCGTTTATTATGTCCACGAGAGCATCCACGTCGTAGTCCTTGCGCGTCATGAGATGGCCGCCGCCGAAGTTTATCCACCGCAGTTGCGGGAACCAACGGGCAAAGGCATCCTCTATGTGGGGCAGCGTCCTGCCGAACACGTCTGCCCCACTCTCGCAGTGGCAATGGCAATGGAAGCCCTCCACCACAGCCGGAAGCCGGTCAGGCAGCTGGTCGGCTGTGACACCGAAGCGCGTGCCCGGGGCGCAGGGGTTATACAGCAGCGTGCCCACCTCGGAGTATTCGGGATTGATACGCAGCCCCACCGACACATCGCCGTTGGCCTCCTTGACCACTGCGGCGAACCTGTCGAGCTGACTAAGCGAATTGAATGTCACATGGCTGGAGCACCGCGCAATCTCCCGAATGTCCGCATCGGTGTATGCAGGACTGTATGTGTGGGCAGGCGCACCGAACTCCTCGAATGCTAGACGGGCTTCGCTGAGCGAACTGGCCGTGGTGGAGCTTATGTATTCGTGGAATATGCCGAAAGTCTTCCAAAGGGCAAACGCCTTGAAAGCCAATATCACCTCCATGTCGGCGCGTCGCGCTACGCTGGCGATGAGCGCAAGGTTGCGCCGCAATGCCGCTTCGTCCATCACGTAGGCAGGGCCGCTTGGCAATCCCTGCACGGTTTTCTGCTTTTCCATCTTTTCCGTTGTTCCTGTTTTGGTCGCCGCTGCGTCACGGCCATCGCGTGGCACAGCCGCAGGCGGCGCGAACCTTTTGCAGCGGCCTGCCGCCTTGCCGCTGCAAACACAGCGGCTTACGATGGTTCATTCCAAAGCTCCGATGATTTCACCGACCGACTTGCAACCGTGGCTGTCGAGCCACTCATTGATGCCGTCGCGCACCTTGAGGCTCGCCGTCGGGTCTATGAAGTTGGCCGTGCCTACCTGCACTGCCGTTGCCCCGGCCATGAGGAACTCTATTGCATCGCGACCGTTCATTATGCCGCCAAGACCTATCACGGGAACTTTCACGGCCTTGGCCACTTGCCAAACCATGCGCACGGCCACCGGTTTCACCGCCGGCCCGCTAAGGCCGCCGGTGGCGATGCTGAGCACCGGACGTCTCCGTTCAATGTCTATCGCCATGCCAAGCAGCGTGTTTATGAGCGAAAGACTGTCTGCCCCCTCTGCCTCACAGGCGCGGGCAATCTCTGCAATGTCGGTGACGTTGGGCGACAGCTTCACGATGAGCGTCTTGCCGTAGCTCCGCCTCACAGCCCTAACCACACTGGCCGCGCCCTCTGCCGTCACGCCAAAGGCCATGCCGCCCTGCCTCACGTTAGGGCACGAGATGTTCAGCTCTATGGCCGGTATGGCATCGAGGGCATCTATGCGCGATGCACATTCAGCGTATGCCTCCGGCGACGAGCCACTCACGTTGACGATGACGTTCGTTCCAAGGTTCTTCAGCTGCGGATATATGTTGTCGCAAAAATAGTCCACTCCCTTGTTCTGCAATCCGACACAGTTGAGCATACCTCCGCACGTCTCGGCCATGCGGGGGTAGTCGTTGCCTTCGCGAGGCTCGAGGGTAGTACCTTTTACTATTATAGCGCCAAGACCGTCTATCGGCATGAAATCGGCAAACTCGAGACCATAGCCGAAAGTGCCGGAGGCCGTCATCACGGGATTGGCGAGACGCAGCCCGCCGATGTTCACATTCAGTTCAGCCATAGCAGTTTCTTTATGTCAAAAACAGGTCCGTCCTTGCACACGCACAGATTGCCCTCGGTGGTTTTCTCCACGCAACAGAGACAGGCTCCAAGTCCGCAGGCCATCATGTTTTCCAACGAGGCTTCACATTCAATGTCTTTCGCGGCTGCATAGCGGGCAATGGCCATCATCATTGGTTTGGGGCCACAAGTGAGTATGCGGTCGAAACGTTCACGCTCCAAAATGGAATGGTTGGTGACGAAGCCATGCTCGCCACAAGAGCCATCTTCCGTGGTGATGCACACGCGCCCATACTTATTGAAAAGACTGGTCTCCAGTACGTCGGAAGCCGTGCGTGCTCCCAAAAGGAACGTAGGCTCAAAACCGCAGCGGGACATCTCTGCGCCCA
>CAZURD010000159.1:0-2654 GCA_964623445.1 uncultured Prevotella sp.
TAATCTAATGGTTTCATGTAAGAAGCTGTTTTGAATTGATTTAAGAATAATGTTATAGGTCTCCTTAAGAATTGAAATCAGCAGGTCCATTGGAAAAATGTTATATCTTTAAAGGTACCAAACTATAAAGTTATGACACATTATCCAACCGACCTGACTGAAAAACAGTGGCAAGTTATAAAAAATATTTTAGAGCCGCAAGCAAGGAACCGAAAACATTCGCTTAAAGAGATAATGAATGCAATCCTTTAGTAAACGTCCAATTCTGACGTTCCTCCTGTTACAGGCGGCACGGCTGAAATAAGATTAAATTCGGTCAGCTTTTGTGATTTGTTAGCACTTATGCCGATGGTTGAGGGCATTTTTCCGTAGTCACGGTTGCCTGCGACAATCTCGGCAAAGTTTTTTTGAGGTATTTCAGGATTGAATACATCTGCAATTTGCAAGGGAACACGATGGAGTGGTAGGCCGCGCTGACACGTGCCATCTTGTGGCTTTCGAAGAAAAGCGAGTTCTTCCGCTCGTTCGCTAAAGGTTTGCAGCGAAGGTATAAATTTCGGAGCATAGTCCTAAATTGAAAGTTGAAATAAACACTGGACAGGAGAGAACGAAAAATCCGCCTGTTCCTCCATATCTTATTGAAAGCTTTCATGGATGAAAATAATGACATCAACCCATAATGAAAATGGCCCGTGTATGGACGTTCTCTTTCACATCGTCAAGACAAAAGTATCAGTTCAACGCTGCGTTCCATTCTTCGTCACGCAGGATGTCGCCAATGCTTACGCTCTTCGTCATGCTCTCCCACGAGTGGCGGGCGACGGTGAGGTTCAGCGGGTAGGCGAGGCCAATCATCTCGCCCAGTTTCTTCAGGCTGTAGTTGATGCGGTGGAGGAGGCCGTCGTACTGCTTCCACTGCTCGTGCGGCGACCTTGCCGTGACGGCGGGGAAGAGCAGCGACGTGCCTTTCCGCCGGTAGCGGTCGGCTATCTCCTGCATCAGCGGCTCCCACGGCATGGAGATTTCCTTGCCGGTGACGTGCTGGCGGTAGGTGAGCCGGCCGTCCCTGACGTTCCTCCGCGTCAGGCGGAAGAGGTCGTCGCTCCTCATGCCTTTCGTGTAGACCGTGAACAGGAATATGTCGCGGGCGAAGGCGAGCTGCGGCGGCTCGCCGCTGAGGTCGAGGCCGCGCAGGCGTTTCACCTCGTCGAGCGTCAGGCCGTTGCGCTCTTTCTTTGCGTGGTAGCTCACGTCCATGCCCTCAAAGGGGTTGCAGTCGGCGGCGAGGCCGTCGTCCACGGCGAGCTTGTAGACCCGCTTGAGGTTGCGGATGTAGAGTGAGATGGTGTTGCGCCCCAGCTGCTGGTTCTTCAGCCACGTGTGGTAGTTGCGCACGAGCAGCGCGTCGAAGTCCTTGAACGGCACTTCGTTCTTGCCGAGGTAGGCGATGAACCTCCTCAGGTACATCTTCAGCTTGTTTGCCGCATCGTAGCGTCCCTCGTCACGCAGCCGCTCAACGCGGGAGTTGGCGTAGGCTATGAAGCCGAAGCCGCCCTCTGCCCGCTTGGGGCTGGCGAGGGGCATGGCCATCGCCTCCGCGTCCTTGCGACTGTCGCTGTCCACGATTTGCATCTTTATACTGTATTCTCCCGCCTCGGCTCTTTGTCAGACGAGCTGTATGTACTCGGGCTGCACCTCCACGGCTGCGGAAAGGATGTTGGGGATTTCCACGAACAGCCGCTTGGCGTGCGCCCCCTGCATCTTCTGCAAGTGACCCTCGTAGCCGTCAAGCGGCCCGCCGACGATGCGCACCTTACGCCCGATCATGTTGGGAGTGATTTCCCCGGGCGCGTAATATCGCGGGCTGTCGGAAGCCTCCACGGCGCGGATGAAGCGTTGCATGTCGGCCTCCCTCACCGTCATTGGGACTTTGTATCCGCCGCGAACGTAGCGGTATTGCACCGTGTCGTGCCTCTCCACCACGGGGTCGACGGCTTGGCGCGTGCCATGCACGAAGAGCAGGTCCTGCATGAAAGGCACTTGCTTGCGGATGCGCTTGCCGTGCCGGGTCACGAGCTTCCACACCATCGGCGTGAACACCTCCATCCCGAGGCCGCCGAACAGCCCGTAGGCCGGCAGCTTGGCGTTCCACCGCTTGAGGTCGCGCATGACGAACCATTGCGGCCGGTCGTCGTCCTGTGGCTGTGACTGGGGCATCTTTCGGGCAGGGACATTTCCCCTATTCCTGCGAGCTGTCGTAAGCGTCACGGCAGCAAGCAGTTACAAAAACTTGGTCTTTGGCTTCCCTCTGTTCCATCGGATCGCTCCGCCTCCGCCACTGCCCCCGGTGCCGTCCTTGTTGACACCGGTTTCCGTGGCGGATTTCTGTCCGTCTCCTAATGTGAGACGGACATTCTTGTGAAACGCCTGTGTGCCAACAAGTTGCCGGGGGATTCGCGGGAACATTCCGTCAACAAATTGCCGAATCCGTTGCCGCTTCATAAAAAACAAGCACAAATAAATCGGGAAAAACACTTGACGCTTAATTATTTTCGTTACCTTTGCACCGAAATGTCCGTCTCACATTAGGAGAAGTCCATTTTTTGCGCAACGCCTGCCAGCGTCAAAGCCCCTCTTGTATAATCCGATTTACC
>CAZURD010000160.1:0-2628 GCA_964623445.1 uncultured Prevotella sp.
ACCGAATAATAGCAAACGCAATTGTTAATATGTTATTTTGTTGTTATTCCATTTTTTATTTCTTGCTTGTTTTTAATATTGTTTTTACATCTTATTTATAAGATGCGTCCAAAGATATGAAAAATATTGAGATGAACGAATGTCTTTTTTTCTTTTTCAGACATCAGAATCGCGTAATAAAGTAAAAAAAGTAAATAAAAGGATGTGCAGGCGGGGATTATCGTCCGGTGGCCTGGAGATATTCGCGTTTCTTCACCTCATACTGCGCACGGGCTTCGACAAACTTGTCGCGGCTTTGCTGGAAAAGAGACTGTGCGTCGAGCAGATCGCTCATGGTGGCAGTGCCGGCCTCGTAGTAGTCGGTGTTGAGGCGGAGGTTTTCAGTCGATTGCTCGATGGAGCGCAGGGCTATTTGTACTTGCCGGTAGGCATCGTTGAGGTCGTCCCAAGTGCTCTGCATGCGGATGATGAGCAGTTCGCTTTGGTCGCGAAGATTGTTTTCGGCTGTGTGCACGGCCAGCTTCTTCTGCTTGATGTCATGCGAGCCGCCCCACCATCCACTCAGAGGAATGCTGACGGTGGCAAATCCCACCCAAAACGTCTGGTCGAACCCTAGGAGGTTGTCATACATGTATCCCCCTCCGATGGCCACGGTGGGGAGTTGCTTGCCGAGGGTGAGCTTGCGCTCCAGTTTCGTGGCCTTCACTTTGGCTTGGAGCAGATTGTATTCGGGCGTGAGGGCGAGGCATTGCTGTGGGGTGGCATAGAGGTTTTCAGGCGAGGGCGGCAGGGAGTCGCCGGCATTGAAGGCAACGTCGAGGTTATCGTCCGTGCTGCCGATATATTGTGCCAGTAACCGGCGCGCGAGGGCGAGGGCATTTTCCACTGTGATGCGTGAGCTCTGCGTGTCGTTCTGACGGAGTTGCACTTGCAGCAGGTCGTTGCGGTTGGTCACTCCCGCTTCGACGGCAGCTTCCACATCTGTCTGAAGACGTGTCAGCAGCTGCTCCACGACAGTCAGTGTGCGTAGCTTCTCTTTGAGCATGGCCACCTGCCAGTAATACTGTTCGGCGGTAAGGACCACTTCATTGACCGACTGTCGGCGCTGAAGACGGTATTTCTCTTCGTTGACTTCTGCCAGGCGGTTACCGTTGATGATTTGTCCTCCGGCGAAGAGAGGCATCGAGGCAGTCAGGCCGGCGAGCCATCCATCCTTCATCATGCCAATGCCCATTTCGGGAGAAAGGTTGAGTTGCAGAATGTCTTCACTGGCAAGGAAACCGCTGCCCGAGGCGCTGATGCTGGGAAAGTAGCGGGTGAAAGCCGCACGACGTTCGTGACTTGCGGCACTGAGGTCGTTGTCGGCATTCTTCACGCGGGCATTGTTTTGGAGAGCTTGCTCCACGCATTCGTCGAGTGTGAGCGTGGTCTGTGCCTGGACGTGACTCGTGCCCGGGCCGACGATGACCGCACAAAAGAGACATGTGATGATGTATTGTATCCGGTTCATAAATTGTTGGTTTTGTCATACCGTGGGAGACGTCCCGCAGAAACACTGGGTTTCTGCGAGGTCTCTTCGGTTGAATTTTTTGATAAGTTATTGTTGTTCCAGAGCGTCCCATTTCGCGCGACGTCGTGTCGAACCGCGGAATACGAGAAGGTAAGCGCAGGGCAGGACCGTCAGGAGGAACACCATCGTGATGAGCGTGCCATAGCAGATGACGACACCCATAGGCATCCACAACCCGCTGCCTCCCAGAATCATCGGTATCACGCCCATCGAGGCGGCTGCCGACGTGAGGAAGATGGGACGCATACGCCGCAGGGCGGAGTGGTAGATGGCCTCGGAAGCAGAGAGATGCTCGGTGGAGCGCAGTTCTTCGGCATAGTCGAACATGATGATGCCGTTGCGCACGATGATGCCCATCAGGGCCACAATGCCCAAGGTGGAAGTTGCGCTGAAGTCCACTCCCTGAACCAGCACGCCCACAGCAGTGCCGAACAGGCAGAGCGTAAGCCCGGAGAACATCAGCAGGGCGAGGCTCACCCGGCGGAAATGTACCAGCAGGATGAAGAAAATCATGACGGCGGCCAGCGACAGGCCGTTGAGGATCATGGGCAGCTTCTCGTCGGTGGTTTCCTGTTCGCCGCCGTAGGTGACACGGGTGCCGGGACTAAGCTGCACGTCCTCCAACGCTTCCTGCACACCGGCGGTCACCGTCATGGCTTTCGCGCCCCGCACCACATCGGCCTGCACGGTGGTGGTGTAGACACCGTTGCGCCGCACTATCTGGCCTTCTTTCCAAACCGGTACCACGTCGGCTACCTGACGCAAAGGCACGTCGGCCAGCCCAGCGGTTGCAGGCACCAGTTCGTCCTTCAGTTGCGAGGACAGGGCGCGGTCAGCCTTCATGCCCTTCAGCGTGACGGGCAGGTTGTAGTCGCCTTCCCACACGTTGGCCACGGTCAGCCCGTCGCCGTAGCGCAGGGCAAGGGTAGACTCCACGCCGAGGTTGCTGACACCCAGACGGGTGGCTTCATCGCCGTGCAGCCGGATACTGACGGCAGGCAGTGGCTCGTTGTAGTCGGTCTGCACCAGCGCAAGCCCCGGCAGGGTGTGCAGGCGTT
>CAZURD010000161.1:0-2497 GCA_964623445.1 uncultured Prevotella sp.
GAAAAGACAAATAATTTATCAAGGATCAGGATTTTTATGTTACGATAAATGGCATTGATAATGAAAAGAGTATTAATAATCGTATTTGCTTGTATTATATTGCTATTGGTGTTGTGCTTTGGTATGACAAATCAGCAAGGTTATTCTTGCATAGGCGACATCCCAACCCCGGAAGGATATGAACGCATGAATACTCCGGAGGGCGATTTCTGCGGTCTTTACCATTACGTCCTAAAGGCACCAAAGTGACGCTTTACACTGGAGAGAAAGCCAGTCTACAATCTTTGGCATACGCTGTAATAGATCTGCCTCTACTGAGTAATGCCGAACAATGCGCCGATGTCTGTATGCGTCTTCGGGCAGAATACCTTTTCAAATTAGGCCGCTACAACGAAATCTATTTTCAAAGTGTCAATGGAGAGACATTGTACTATAGAGGTGGAAGTTCACGCGATGAACTGGAACGTTATCTACGCCGGTTGTATGAGGTAGCCAATACTTATTCTTTGAAACGGGAAATGAAAGAGAGACAAATTGAAGATGTCCGTCCTGGAGATGTGTTTGTCTATGCTGCGGGAGATCATTATATAGAACGAAAAAATGAAAGTCAAGTATGGACATGCTGTTATGGTTGTAGATGTTGCAACAGACAAAAATGGAAGAAAAGCCGTTCTCTTGGCAGAAGGCAACACTCCAGCAAGAGACATCCACCTGCTTCGCAACACTTGGAATCCATTTTCATCTCCGTGGTTCTATTTGGATGATGATGATGGGATATTTATATTCAGTTGCTTTTATTATGAGAGACATGAATTAAAACACTTTTAGCTGATAACCATGTAATTGTGACAAAAGGTCTGTTTATTCGTAGATTTATTGCTAAAACGTTTGGAATTTATAACTGGAAACGTTATCTTTGTGTCCGATTTGTAAGAGAATTACAGCAAAATATCAAACAACCAAAAAAGAAACTTTATTTTATGAATGCAACAGCAGTACTGGAAAACCTGAAAGCTCGCTTTCCCAACGAGCCGGAGTACATCCAGGCCGTGAGCCAAGTGCTTCCCACCATCGAGGAGGAGTACAACAAACATCCCGAATTTGAGCGTGCCAACCTCATTGAGCGTCTCTGCATTCCAGACAGGGTGATAGAGTTCCGCGTGACGTGGGTGGACGACAGTGGCAAGGTGCAGACCAACATGGGTTATCGTGTACAGCACAACAACGTGATTGGCCCGTACAAGGGTGGCATCCGTTTCCACAAGTCGGTTAACCTTGGTATACTGAAGTTCCTCGCTTTCGAGCAAACATTCAAGAACTCGCTCACCACGCTGCCCATGGGTGGCGCAAAAGGTGGCTCAGATTTCTCTCCACGAGGCAAGAGCGATGCCGAAGTGATGAGGTTCTGTCAGGCGTTTATGAATGAGCTTTATCGGCACATCGGCCCTAATGTGGATGTACCGGCAGGCGACATCGGCGTGGGTGGCCGTGAAATTGGCTATCTTTTCGGTCAGTACAAGAAGCTCACCCATGAATGGAGCGGCGTGCTTACAGGCAAGGGCATTGAGTACGGCGGTTCGCTCATCCGTCCAGAGGCCACAGGCTATGGAACGGTGTATTTCCTGCTCTCCATGCTCTCCACTCGCAACATTTCGCTCGAAGGTAAGAGTGTGCTTATCTCCGGTTCGGGCAATGTCGCCCAATATGCAGCAGAGAAATGTCTGCAACTTGGCGCCAAGGTTCTCACGCTGTCCGATTCCGACGGTTACATCTACGACCCCGATGGCATAGACCGAGAGAAGCTCGATTTCGTGATGGAGCTGAAGAATATCGAGCGTGGCCGTATCAAGGAATATGTAGACGAGTATCCCAATGCCGTCTATCATGCAGGCGAGCGTCCTTGGAACGAGAAGGCTGACATAGCCCTGCCGTGTGCCACGCAGAACGAAATCGATGGCGAAGAGGCAAAGACTCTAGTTGCAAATGGTGTGATAGCAGTAGCAGAGGGTGCAAACATGCCCTCCACGCCAGAGGCCATCATGGTGTTTCAGGATGCAAAGATTCTCTATGCGCCAGGAAAGGCTTCCAATGCAGGCGGCGTGTCGGTGTCGGGACTGGAGATGAGCCAGAACTCTGAACGCCTAAGCTGGACATCGGAAGACGTGGACAACCGTCTGAAGGTGATAATGAAAGACATCCACGACAACTGCGTGAAGTATGGCACAGAGGCCGACGGATACATCAACTATGAAAAGGGTGCTAACGTGGCAGGCTTTATGAAAGTGGCCAAAGCCATGATGGCTCAAGGGATAGTTTAAGGCTTTACAGCAAAACTGCCGCAAACATTTTGGGAGGAGTGTGGCACAGCACTTATGCTTGCCACACTCCTTTCATTTGTTGGAACGTTGTTGACCCCAAAATCGTTCATTATACCATCCAATGTTATTCCTTAGGTTTATGTAACGAAAATTTTCTGTATAAGAACATCTAAGAAAAC
>CAZURD010000162.1:0-2394 GCA_964623445.1 uncultured Prevotella sp.
CCCGTCTCCGCAGCGTCCGCTCCGCCGCCCGGCATCCCCGCAGTTCTTCCGAAGTGCCGGCGTGGCGACCCGGTGAGGAAGACGCTGCGCTTCTGTTGTCACGTGCGAAAACGGAACGTCCTGCGGCTGGCCGTTTGACCTCATTCAGAGTTTGATATACGTATTCGTATCGGAGGGCACAACATAAGGCGACCATAAAAGCGCGGTGGCTCACCCTGCTCTTTTAATTAAGTTTCTTAACTTTGTGGGTAACTTTTGTACGCACGGAATCGTCACTTTAACAGGAAACAGAAGCAACAACAATGATAAGGAAGTTATTCACCATCATACTCGTGGTGCTGATGCTGGTCTGCTTCGCCTCATGGCAGTATTGGCTGATATGTCTCTTGTGTCTGGTCTTGATGTGGAAATCAAAGATAAGGCACATTCGCTTTTTTGCGAACCATAAATATTTGTACGGCGTTGTCGTGGGGATACTCCTTTTCTCCATTTGGATGACCCTACCTAACTATTTTGACCGAGGCCGAACCCGACTTGTATATCTCAATGAGGAGGGGGCAAAAAGGAATCCGCCTCTCTGTGTCTATGTCGCCAATGTGCTGTTCCCGGAAAAAGAGGTGATGAACTTCTGTCTCAAAACAAACGCACTTTTCCCCTCTGCGTTTGCCCATCGCATAGGAATTGGCGGCAAGCTGCTGGGTAACGCGAGGGATGATTTCTGGTCCGGTAAGACCGACAGTTTCTATAACGCCTACAACCGGCTGTCCCTGACGGGAAGCAACCCCGGATCGTTCACCATTGCGCAGACATGGAACGAACTGACGGGCGACAACCTGGACGCGATTTATATCACAAGACCGGCAGACTACGACAGCAATCGGACATATCCCGTATTGTTCTTTGCACATGGCCTGATGGGCAGTTGGGAATTGTATAACGGCATTACCAACCGCCTCGACAACTGCATCGTGGTGCATATCGGCACACGCACGCTAAGCGGCCTGTTCAATAAAGGAGACATCGAGAAATGTTTCACCCGTTATTTGCCGTATCTGGAATCGGAAGGCTATCACGTGGACAGGAACAGGCTATACCTGGCAGGCCTGAGCAATGGAGGCACGGCGGCAGAGGTGGCACTGAATAACTATGGCAAACGATTTGCCGGCATAGCCTATATTTCAACGTATTGCTCGGCATCGCGAAGCAGGAAAGCCAAGGTGCTGCTCATAGGTGGCGGAAAAGACAATGCTTCTGCCGGACTTCCCAGCGCATACCGACGGCTGAAAAGAGCCGGGGCCGACGTGGCGCTATATTGGGATGAAAACGAGAATCATTACCTGTTGGCCTACAAGGCCAAGGATGTCATGGAGTTCATAGGGAGAGAATTCAATCTCCAATGAATAACAATAGCGAGCGATATGGGAAAGATTGGTAAAGGAATCGCGGCCGTAGGGTTTATTGCGCTGATTGGCGTGTTGGCTTTGCTGTGGCTATACTTCGGCAGCGTGACGACCAATCGCAAAGGCTATTCTTGCATAGGAGACATACCCGTACCTCATGGATATGAGCGGATGAAAACGCCAGAAGGCGATTTCCTGCGCTCCCTGCCTTTACGTCCAAAGGGCAGCAAGGTGATGCTCTACACGGGCGGAGAAGCACGTTTGCAATCCCTGGCATACGCTGTCATAGATATGCCGCTGTTAAGCAATTACGAACAATGCGCCGATGTCTGCATGCGCCTTCGTGCCGAATACCTGTTCAACGCCGGCCGTTATAAAGACATCCATTTCCAAAGCGTCAACGGAGAAACCCTTCGCTACAAGGGTGGAAGTTCACGCAAGGAGCTGGAACGCTATCTGCGTCACGTATATGGAGTAGCCAATACATATTCCTTGAAGCGCGAAATGGAGCAACGGGAAATAGCGGATGTCCGTCCGGGGGATGTGTTCGTCTATGCCGCCGGCGACCATGACTTGGAGCGCAAGTTGAAAGCCAAGTATGGCCATGCCATCATGGTCGTGGATGTGGCAACCGACCGGAAAGGGAGGAAAGCCGTGCTCTTGGCAGAAGGCAACACGCCGGCAAGGGACATCCACCTGCTCCGTAATTTCTGGAATCCGTTTTCCTCTCCGTGGTTCTATCTGGATGACGATGACGACATCTTCATCTTCGACTGCTTCTACTACAAGCGGCACGAGTTAAGGTGCTTTTAACACATAGATCAGCAAAACAGTGGATAGCAAATGACACATTTAATCTCATACACAATGACACGCTTAATCTCATACACGTTGTTGTTACTATTAGTGGTATCATGTTCAACAACAACCTCTGGCGGCGATATTTCCAAAAGAGTTGCAGATGAATCTGAAAGTACGGATACTACTGACGCAA
>CAZURD010000163.1:0-2381 GCA_964623445.1 uncultured Prevotella sp.
TACGACCACCACGAGTATTTCACCTCGTCGGGATGGAGATGGCGGAACGTGTCGGTGAAGCCGCTGCCGAGCAATTCAGTGAACTTGCCGCGTTCTTCATTGGAGAAGCCGGCATTGTGGCGGTTGGATTGGGGGTTCTTCAGGTCGATCTCCTCGTGCGCCACGTTCATGTCGCCGCAAGCTATGACTGGCTTCTCGCGGTCGAGGCGCATGAGGTGGTGGCGGAAGGCATCGTCCCACTCCATGCGGTAGTCAATGCGGCGGAGACCGTCTTGGGCATTCGGAGTGTAGACATTCACGAGGTAGAACCGCCCCATGTCGAGCGTGATGACGCGCCCCTCGCGGTCGTGTTCCGGTATGCCGAGGCCGAGCGTGATGTCCTGCGGCTCATGGCGGGTGTATATGGCCGTGCCTGAATAGCCTTTCTTCTCGGCGTAGTTCCAGTAGGAGCGATAGCCCTCATACTCCAAGTCAATCTGCCCCAGCTGCAACTTTGTTTCCTGAAGACAGAAGAAATCGGCATCGAGAGCCTTGAATGTGTCGCTGAAGCCTTTGCCCAGACAGGCGCGCAGGCCGTTGACGTTCCATGAAATGAATCTCATCACAGGGTTGTTTTTAGGGTTCGGAAAGTGGCTCAACATTCGCGGATGCCGACAATGGCGCGGCAACGCGAATGCGGTCGGCATTCAATGCGGCAAAGTAGTTTTTGACGCTTACGGTGTATGTCCAACCATACGTGCAAAACGAGGGTGCATCAAAACCAAAGTCTGATTTTGACACACCCTCAGGCAACACACGTTTAGTTCTGCTTTGTTTGACACAAACTCAACACCGTTCAGTCTCTGCCTTTTCCGAATATTCGGAGAAGATAGAGGAAAAGGTTCACGAAGTCGAGGTATAGAGTGAGCGCACCCAACAGTGCGAGCTTCTGCATCGTCTCGCCCGTGTCGGGAGCAAGCAGGAGCATTTGCTTGATCTTCTGCGTGTCGTATGCCGTAAGTCCCACGAACACAATCACGCCCACGCAGCTTATTATGAAATCCAGCATACTGCTCCCAATGAACATATTCACCACGATGGCTATGATCAAGCCGAACAGAGCCATCAGAAGGATTTGCCCCATGCCCGTAAGGTCTTTCTTCGTTGTATATCCAACGGTGGCCATTACGGCAAACGTGCCCGCCGTGATGAAGAACACACTCGTTATCGACGACGGCGTGTAAGCTAGGAATATCACAGACAGGAACGCCCCCATGAGCACCGAATACAAGACGAACAACAATGTGGCCGTCTGCAACGATATTTTATGGATGCGAGCCGAAACCATAACTACGAGTGCAAACACAGCCACCGCAAGCACAAGGATGGACGTGGGGTTGACCACTAACGCAAACAGGACGGGACTTGAAGCCACCATAAATGACGTTACACCCGTAATCACGAGGGCAAGCGTCATCCACAAAAACACCTTACGCATCAGCGCAGGCATGGTCTGAGCGGCGAACAACTCTTGCTCACGCGACACTCGACCCAGTTCATAATCATTATTAAACATACTTCCTTTGTAATTGATTCTTCTATTTATTCTCCTGCAAAGATGATGCCATTCTGCCCGATGAGCATCGACAATGCATTTCGCGTCCAACTAAATGTTGCAAATATAACAAATCAGTAACGCCTTTCTTCCCGCGAATATCATAAAAAAGAATAAAAGGCTTCCCTATTAGGAAATATAGGTCTATTTTTGTGTTTCGGCGGACACTATCGCCCAACAGAACAACTCAATGGAAGAACAGCAATTTTCATTCCGGCAAGGCACACGATCCGATGCGCCAACCATTGCCAAACTGATAATGACAGCAATGAGCGACGACTGCTGCCTGCACTTCTGCGGCGAGGGACACACCCTCGAAGAGTTTGAACGACTTATGACTGAACTCGTGGAACGCACAGACACGCAATACAGCCACCTCAACACAATCTGCGCCATAGACAGCAACGGACAAATGGCAGGGGCTTGTGTGAGTTACGACGGCGCGGAACTGCTGCGGCTGCGCCAGCCTTTCATTGATGCCGTGAAGAAATATTTCAGCCACGATCTCAACAGTATGGAAGAAGAGACTGCCGCCGGAGAACTTTATGTGGACTCCCTCGCCGTGTTCCCTGAATACCGCAGACAAGGAGTGGCCACTGCCCTGCTGCAAGCGACAGTGGGAAAAGCCCGACAACTTGGTGACGACCCTGTGGGGTTGCTCGTTGACGAAAGCAATCCACGCGCCGAACGCCTCTACCGCAGTATCGGCTTCGAGCAGGTAGGCACAAGCACATGGGGTGGCCATCCAATGAAGCACATGAGGAAAAAGCCGGACTAAATGGTGTTT
>CAZURD010000164.1:0-2331 GCA_964623445.1 uncultured Prevotella sp.
AATTTTAACCTTGAGCGTTTGTCCTCTAAGTCTTTTTTATATACCTTTGCAGTCGTATTCGGTTCGCCGGTATGCCGCATAGCGGTGTAAGGCGATTAAAAGGGAATCAGGTGGAAGTCCTGAACAGTCCCGCTGCTGTGAGTTCCATTATGGCAGCGAACACACAAGCCACTGAACCGAGAGTTCGGGAAGGCGTTCGCTGCGGAACGAGTCAGAAGACCTGCCGGTACAAACAATCCACAACTCGATGGCTTTCGAGGAAAGGCCGCGAGAGAAGGCACGCGCTCACGTCCTGCGCTTGCAGGCATAATGGGCGAGTGTGTTTCTGCCCTGCGACCTTATTCTTCCTTGGCCGTCAAACTTGCAAATGGCGATGAACCCACGAAAGATAGGGCTTTCACTCATCCTTACACTATTCTGCGCGCACGGCTTCGGCCAGTATGACGCGGCGGACACGCTGACATCGCAGATACCCGAAGTCACGGTCACGTCGTGGCGGCAGCCCAACAAAGACTTGCTTCCGGCGCAAGTGCTGTCGGGAAGCCAGCTCGAGCGGCTCTCGGCGCAGTCTGTTGCCGATGCCATTCGCTACTTCTCGGGAGTGCAGATAAAGGACTATGGCGGCATTGGCGGACTGAAAACGGTCAACATACGCAGCATGGGGACAAACCATGTGGGCGTGTTCTACGACGGGATTGAACTGGGCAACGCCCAAAACGGGCAAATCGACCTCGGGCGGTTCTCGCTTGACAACCTCGAAGCGGTGAGCGTCTACAACGGCCAGCGCAGCAGCATTTTCCAGTCGGCAAAGGACTTCGGTTCCGCCGGCACGGTCTACCTGCAAAGCCGCACGCCAGAGTTTGAGCACGGAAAGGACTACAACCTGCGCGCTTCGTTCAAGACTGGCTCGTTCGGACTGGCCAACCCGTCCGTCGTCTGGGAGCAGAAGATCAGCCAACGCCTGTCGGCATCCGTCAGCGCGGACTACATGTACACCAACGGCAGATACAAATACCAGCGCACGACCGACGGGGGCTACGACACCACGGCCGTGCGCGAGAATGGCGACGTGAGCGCAGCGCGAGCCGAGGCCGGGCTTTACGGGAGCATGGCCAATGGCGAATGGCGTGCCAAGGCATATTTCTACAGGTCGGCACGCGGGCTGCCCGGAGCCGTGGTGCGCAACAAACTGGTAAACCAGGACAGGCAGTGGGACACCAACTTCTTCATGCAAGGCTCGATGACGAAGCGTTTCTCCGACTTCTACAGCCTGAAGGCAAGCTGCAAATATGCCTACGACTACCTGCACTACCTTTCCGATCCGTCACTCGACGTGTCCACGATGTACGTCAACAACAAGTTCAGGCAGAACGAGATGTACCTCTCCGTGTCCAACCTTTTCACCCTCGACAGGCACTGGAGCGTGTCCGCCAGCACTGACTACCAGCTCAACACGCTCGACGCAAACCTCGTGAACTTCGTCTACCCCGTGCGCAACACGCTGCTTGCCGCCGTGGCCACGCAGGCCGACTATGGGCGGGTGAAGGCGCAGGCCAGCCTGCTCGCCACGTTCGTCTCCGACGAGGTGCGCTCCAACGGCACTTCCGCCGGCGACAAGATCGAGTTCACCCCGACCGTGGTCGTGTCCTACAAGCCCTTTGCCAAGGTCGACTTCAGCCTCCGAGGGTTCTACAAGAACATCTTCCGTATGCCTACCCTCAACGACCTTTACTACACTTTCATCGGCAACACCAAGCTGAATCCGGAATACACCGACCAATACGACATCGGCTTCACCTACTCCGCAAGACCCAAAGGCACATGGCTGAGCGTCTTGGAGCTACAGGTTGACGGCTATTATAATAAGGTGAAAGACAAGATTGTTGCCATGCCCACGAGCAACCAATACCGCTGGACGATGCTGAACCTCGGCGAAGTGGAGATAAAGGGTGTCGACGTGTCCTTGCAGACCGTGTGGGAACTGCCCTGCAACATCACGCTCGACGGCCGGCTGAGCTATACCTACCAGAACGCGGAAGATGTCACCGACCCAACGGAAAGCTACTACCGCGACCAGATTCCCTACATACCGTGGCACAGCGGCTCGCTCACGCTCAACGCACAGTGGCGCAACTGGGAGCTGCACTATAGCTTCATTTACACCGGAGAGCGTTACGACGCTTCCAACAACATACCCGAAAACTACGTGCCGGAATGGTACACGAGCGACCTCGCGCTCTCCTTTGCGTTCCGCGCTGCACGCGCCCGCCTGCGCCTCACAGCCGAGGTGAACAACATTTTCAACCAGCAGTTCGAGGTGGTGAAATGCTA
>CAZURD010000165.1:0-2303 GCA_964623445.1 uncultured Prevotella sp.
GCGATGCGCACGCCACGACGACACCACCATACGTCCGTATCACCCTAATCATCAGTGTTTTGGCATAAAACACCACCCAAATTGCCCTGCCACGCTGCATTTCCACCACACAGGCGAAACAAGCATGACGCTCCCAAAACGTCCGCAAGGCCGCTCCGGATTTGCCCGACAGCACGTGTTAAAAGTCGGGACGCGCCGCCGTGATTTAGTTGCATATAACAAACTTCGGCGGCATCGCCCTCCCCCACTGCCCCATCCGCACACCCTCCCCACACGCAAAAAACTCCTGCGGGGCATGTAACATTTCCCCCCTCACAACCGTCTTACATTATAGAGAGGATGAAAAAAGTCAGTTTTCGGAACGACGTTCTACCGCTGAAAAACGAGCTTTACAGGCTCGCGCTCCGCATCACTCTCAACAGGGCGGACGCGGAAGACGTCGTGCAGGAGACAATGCTTAGGGTGTGGAACCGGCGCGGCGAATGGGACACCATAGACTCCATCGAAGCCTACTGCCTGACGGCGTGTCGGAACATTGCCATCGACAAGCAACGAAAGGCGGAACGCAACGGCACATCGCTCGACGAGACCGACAGCGGCGACACCCCCGACCACAGCCACGAGGCCAACCCCGAGAGGAAAGCCGTGGACACCGACAGCCTCGACATCGTGAGACGGCTCATCGACAGCCTCCCCGAAAAGCAACGCGCAGTGATGCAGCTGCGGGACATAGAGGGGAAAAGCTACAAGGAGATAGCCGCCGTGATGGAAATCACGGAGACGCAGGTGAAAGTGACACTCTTCAGGGCGAGGCAGACAATAAAGAAAAAATTCATCGAGACAGAGAAATATGGACTATAAGTACATCGAACAGCTGCTCGAACGCTACTGGCAGTGCGAGACCTCGCAGGAGGAGGAAGCTATACTACGCACGTTCTTCAGCCAAGACGAACTGCCGGCCCACCTGCGGAAATACCGCAGCCTCTTCGCCTACGCAAACAACGCCGCCAAGGAACGGCCGCTCGGCGAAGACTTTGACTCCATGATTCTGGCCATGACAGAAGACAAGCCAGCACCGGTGAAAGCCCGCACCATCACGCTGAGCCACCGGATGATGCCGCTGTTCAAGGCCGCAGCCGTGGTGGCCATCATCATCACCATAGGAAACGCGGCGCAACTGCCCATCGGCGGACAGCAGGAGGGACACGACGACATCAACTACGCCAACTACAGCGACACGTACACCGACCCGTCGATGGCCTACGACGAGATGCACGACGCTCTCGAACTAGTGTCGCAGGGATTCTGCTCCGCAATGGCAATGGACACGATAACGGCCACCAAGCCGCAGTCGAACAAGGACACGACCCACCAGCAATGAGACGCGCAGCCGCACTCGCAGCCGCACTGTTGCTCGCCATGACCACGGCAGCGCAGACAAGCCAGGACTTCGCAGCCAAATTCATGGAACAATGCGAGGAGGACACGGCTCTGCAATGCGTCACCATCAGCCCAAAGATGATGGAGGAGCTGGCCAAGCAGCCCGACACCGACGGCGAGGAGCACATCGCCCAGGCCTTGCAGAAAATCAAGAGCGCACGGATAATAACCGCAAGCACAAGGGGCGAGGAATACTACGAAATGGCGGAGGAACTGCTACGCGACAACCCGCAACGGTTCGCGCACGCACAGGACTTCCAGACGGAAAGCGCACACGGCACGTTCTACACAAGGCGCAGCACGAGCGGCGACATCGTGGAACTCATAATGCTGCACACTGACACAATAAAGGGCAACCTAATCATAGTCAACCTCACGGGCGACATAGACGCGGAGTTCGTCGAAAGCCTCACAAGGCACATGGGAGGGCCCACAGCAATGGCCTCGGCCAACCACGCGACAAGGCCACGCTGCCTCGCCGTCAACGACAGGCGGGACAACGGCCACGCCGCAACAAGGAGATATTTTCTATGCTTTCTCTATAATAATCATGTTTAGTAAAACAGTTGAAAAGAAGCTGTGAAGTTTCGATTCTCTCAAATTTCTCTTTGAATACTAACTTTGAGAAAGGCTGCGGGCATCCTCGCCCGCAGCCTTCTTGCATCGCCACCAGCCCGAGCCAAAGGGGCAACACCGCCACGCCCATCCGCCAATTCAAGTGTTAATAGATATTAAACAACACATTTTCTCGCCAAAACATTTTTCCGTCTCATTTTTATTGCCTACCTTTGCACCCGCAAACAAGCAAGCAACGGTGCCATAGCTCAGTTGGTAGAGCAAAGGACTGAAAATCCTTGTGTCCC
>CAZURD010000166.1:0-2161 GCA_964623445.1 uncultured Prevotella sp.
CTGAAAGGTCTTGGTGATGATTCCCTTACAGATTCATTTAAAGTTTGTATGTAATGCCTATTGTGCCGTATATCGGGTAGAGTGTCTGTTCGATTGTGTTGAAGTCTTTCTTGAATACGCCCGTAACGCCCCACGCGAGGTCGGCGTAGATGCCGAAGCGGCGGTAGATATACCAATCGAATCCGGCATCGAGGCCGAAATGCCAGCGGCGCATGTCGTCAGTGAAGTCGAATGTTGCGCCCGTTTCCTTGGTGTCGCCCATGTTCACTTTCGCCCCTGTCGGGTCGGTCTGGCGCAGGTATCCGTCGTAGACGTAGCCGTTGAACTTGCGTGTTATGACGTATGAAACGTATGGGCCGAAGCGCAGCAGGAACCTGTCGCTGAAGTTGTATGTCGCCATCGCGGGCAGCGTGAACAGCCATTGCTCGGCTTTTATGACCGTGTTGCCCGTGTAGTAGCCTTCCAGGCGGCTGCCCCCCTGCACGATGGCCATGCGGTAGTTCTTCACTGTGGCATCCACTTCCATTCCCTTGTTTTCGAGGCGAAGGCCGGTTGTCAGCCCCCATGCTCCCTTGAGAGGGAACTGCATGTCATACGAGAGCGAGAAGTTGGCTTGCATCTTGTAGTTGTTCATCTTGCGGATGGTGGCCGGGATGCCTATCGGTGACGTGCCGCCGATGTTGTAGCCCAGCTTTATGCTGAACTTCATGTCGTCTGGCAACTTGAAGTCGAAGCCTCTCGCTTGTGTGATTGCAGCCAGAATGGCGAGCGTGGCCAGCAGTGTCCGCCTTGCTTTATTCATCATCTATTGTCGCAAATGAGTTCCACTTTGTCTATGCAGAGCGTGCTGCCGATTGCTCCTCTGAAATAAGCTCCGTCCACGCTGGAGGAGAACACGATTGTGAGGCTGTAGCGACCGTAGCTCAGTAGGGTTTGGTCGATTTCTTCGCTGTACTCAAATTCGGCCTCAAACTCCGTCCATTCGTCGGTTTCCACAATGTTGGTTACTTGCGCCATGCCAACGATTCGCTCGCTGGTCTTAACGTTGTCCCCATCGAGCACCGCGAGATTTCCGCTTTCGTCGCGGTTGCGGTAGAACACGCCGTAGATGTCGGCCTCATCGAGTTTGCCGCTGACGGTGTTGCCATCCTCGTCTTGGAAACTGTCTCCGCGTGTGTACTTGTAATAGCCTCGCAGCTTCAGTGGCTTGCCGCGTGTGAATGGCTCGCCGAAGCCGGTGGCCTTGAGTGGCTCGCGCAGAGCTTCCGAGGTGTCGAAAGTTCCAATGTAGAGGCTGCCCGCCGCCAGGCGCATGTTGACCAAAGTTCCAAATGTACCAGTGCTGAGAGTGGCCATTTTCACGCCGTAGCCGCCATCGCAGCCCTCGGTTGGAATGGTGGGGAAGAGATTTGGGTCGGTGCTATAGACTCCATTTTCGTAGATGGTGGCCTCCCCCGTCATGCTGTATCCAGCATTGCCGGTAGCCCAATTAGACACAAGGTCAGACCATGTGTAGTAGTATTCGCGTGACACTTCAAAGTTCTCGAAGTCGTAATTGATGGTGTCTGCTGCCACCGTTGTGGTGCTGTCCGTTGTGGTGCTGTCCGTTGTGGAGCTATTCACATAGTTCAAATAGAAACGCACGTGATACGTGCGCTGCCATTTGCCGTCCTCCGAAGTTGTCGTGTACGTCACAGGGCCGTTGCTGAAATCCTGCACTGAGCCGCTGTTTGGCGAAATAGTTGCGCCCGGGGTGAGTGTGAATTGTGGCGCGAGAGCGGTGAGATCGATGTTGGCATCCTGCTTCACGTAAAGGGTGAAGCTGATGTAATCGTCCGTGGACAACACATTGACACTGATAATAGTATCTGATTGCATGGCATCACCGAACACTTCTTCGGCGTTTTCTATGTGTATCCACGCCGTCAGGATGTCGCATTCGGCGTTTGCAAGCTCGTCTTTGAAACATGAAGTCAGGGACAGACAGAATGCAGCTGCAAGGGCAAGAAAGTAAGCTCTCATCGCTCTAAATGAAAAAATATTTGCGGGCAAAATTACGAATAAATCACTTTTTGGCAAAAAAAAGCGTCTAAAAAAAACGTGACTGCCGCAATTTGCCTGCATTTGGACAATGCGATTTGTGCTTTTGGACAACATGATT
>CAZURD010000167.1:0-2153 GCA_964623445.1 uncultured Prevotella sp.
CCCGCTCACTGAAAATGCGCAATTTTTATCCCGCGCAAAGTTTATATGGCAAATGCCGTCCAGAAAGAGTTCCGTCGAGCCGATACGATTCAGTATGACTCCTGCTCATTGGGGAAGTCAGATGCCTTGACGTCGCTTACATATTGGCCTATGGCATCTGTCATTATGGTATTGAGGTCGGCATAGCGGCGCAAGAAACGGGGGCTGAACCCTTTGGTCATGCCCAGCATATCGGCAACCACAAGCACTTGGCCGTCGGTGTGTCCTCCTGCGCCAATGCCGATTGTCGGCACCGAAATTTCCTCAGTAACCTTTGCCGCCAGTGTTGCGGGCACTTTTTCCAGCACGACACCGAAGCATCCCGCCTTGTCGAGGGCAATTGCGTCGCTTATCAGTTTTTCTGCCTCGCGCTCATCGCGTGCCCTTACCGCGTATGTGCCAAATTTGTTTATGCTCTGCGGCGTGAGTCCGAGATGCCCCATCACGGGTATGCCGGCATCAAGAATGCGCTTTACGGTGTCAATGATTTCTATGCCACCCTCCAGTTTGAGGGCATCGCACCCGCTTTCTTTCATTATCCGTATGGCATTCTTCACGCCGTCATGGCAGTCAGCTTGATAGCTGCCAAAGGGCATGTCGCACACCACCAGCGCACGCTTTACGGCTCGCACGACCGACTTGGCATGATAAATCATCTGCTCGACAGTCATTGGAAGCGTCGTCGTGTTGCCTGCCATCACGTTAGAAGCGGAGTCGCCGATGAGGATTCCGTCAACGCCGGCACCGTCAACGATGCCTGCCGTAGTGAAATCGTATGCTGTGAGCATTGAAATTTTCTCCCCGCGCTGTTTCATCTCGATGAAACGGTGGGTCGTGACCTTACGTGTGTCACTCACCAAATATCCTGCCATTGTTTGTTAATTTTATTTTTAGACCTGCAAAGTTACGCCAAATCGAAATAACGCCAAAACCTTTTTCGTTGAAAAATCGGCAGGGCAATCCCGACCGCCCAAGGGCGACAGACGGACTTTCCACCGGTCGGAACAGTCCCCGAACCGCAGAAAGCGAATGTTTCAGTGGAAACCACGTTGTTTTCACCATCGTTTTATCAGATATTATTCCTAACTTAGCGGCTGCATAACAAAACAGAAAGAATGATGAGAACACACTCCATCCTCGCGCTTTGCGCCGCCATGTCGCTGTGCGGCTGCGCGTCGTACACCGGTCAGGGCGCAATGGTCGGCGGGACGTTCGGGTCGATGCTTGGCTCGGCCATCGGCGGCATCTCCGGCGGGCCGCGCGGCAGTGACATCGGTACAATCGTGGGCATGGCGAGCGGAGCGGCCATCGGGGCAGCCGTGGGGGCGCAAGCCGACGAGGCGCGACAAGAGAAATACCGCCAATACATGGAAGAGCGCGAGCAGCAATACGGGCGGAGCAGCAGCCAGCGTGCTACGCAACAGCAGGATGGGGTCTACGCCACGTCGCCCGCAGGGAGCGACGACAGCGGCTTCGACCCGACGCACAGCGGCGACGACCGCATAACTTTCGAGCCGCAAGACGACGACGGTTACACCACGGTAAGCCCGCGCACGGTGTCGGTGAATCAGCTGGCGAAAGCCATGCCGGGCTACAAGGTGAACCGCAACGATGGGATTGAGGTGAGAAACCTGTGCTTCATAGATGCCAACGGCGACGGCAAACTGACACGTGGGGAGCAGTGCAAGGTGTCGTTTGAGATAATGAACCGCTCCGATGTGACCATATACGACGTGCAGCCGACAGTGGTCGAGACCACGGGCAACAAGCACATACACGTCTCTTCCCCACTCTACGTGGAGAGCATCCAGCCCGGACGGGGCGTGAAATACTCCGCAAGCATCTACGCCGACTCACGGCTGAAGGACGGCGAGGCCGTCATCAGGGTGGCGGTGGCGCAGGGCGACCGCGAGATCACGTCGCAGGTGAGCGAGTTCCGCGTAGTCACGGCGAAACGGTGACGCACGTCCGCGCTCCCCGCCGCATCACGCGGTTGCGCGAAACACTTTTTAATGTAGCTTAAAGGCAAGCAGATTTCTTTACATTTAAAGCCCCGATTTCGGGGCTTTTTTCGTTCAAGGCTATCTTTGGCCGCAAATACGCGATTCCAGCGG
>CAZURD010000168.1:0-2106 GCA_964623445.1 uncultured Prevotella sp.
ACGAGTATTACGGCTTCACGAACGAATACCCGGAATCCAAATATATGGCAGAGGCAAAGAAACTCTTCGAGTCGGCCTCGTCCTACGCCAGCACAGACGAAAACGAATAATCAAACAAAACGATAATGGATTACAAGAAAAGTAAAGCCCCGACGAACACGGTGACGCACAATATCATGGATTTCTGTGAGGAAACAGGCAACATCTACGAGAGCGTCGTCATCATGTCGAAGAGAGCGAATCAAATCTCCATGAAGATGAAAGAGGACTTGTCGAAGAAGCTGAAAGAGTTCGCTTCCAGCAACGACAACCTCGAAGAAACGTTCGAAAACCGGGAACAAATAGAAATATCGCGCTACTACGAGAAACTCCCGAAAGCCACGCTTATTGCCGCCGACGAGTTCCTGCACGGGCGCATCTATTACCGCAATCCGACTAAGGAGAAAGAAAAGATAGGACAATCCACGTTATGATACAACGGATTCAAAGTGTCTACCTGTTGTTGGCTGGCATCTTGTCAGCCATCACTTTTTTCATGCCGCTCGCCTATTTCCCGGAAACGACAGGAACATACGTCATGTATGCCACGTCGTTCAAGTATCTGGGCGAGAATCTGGCGACGGGAGATATACCGTCCCTTCCTTGGGGCGTTTTGTTGTTCGCCTTGTTGTGTGTGATTATCCCGGTGTACTGCATTTTCAAGTACAGGAACCGCCGTTTGCAAAGTAAGTTATGCGTATTGGGCATCATCTGCCACATACTCTATTACGTTGCCTATGTGGCATACGGCATCAGCATGACGCATAAACTGTCTGCCGAATTCACGCCGACCCTGTACATCGTCCTTCCCTTTTTTGCCATGCTGGCCGTTGCGTTGGCCCGGAAAGCAATAAAGAGCGACGAGGAGAAGGTGCGTGCCGCCGACCGTATCCGTTAAATACTTTCCCAAAAGAACGATGTCGCTCAACAAAGTTCTCCTTATTGGCTACGTGGCCAAAGATCCGGATGTCCGATATGTAGACAACGGCGTGGCTGTGGCGGAAGTCAGGTTGGGCACTACGGAAAAAGGCTATACCCTCCCCAACGGGACGCAAGTGCCCGACCGGACGGAGTGGCATAACATTGTTTTCTGGCGTGGACTGGCACAGACGGTAGAGCGCTATGTCCGGAAAGGAGACAAAATCTTTGTCGAGGGAAAAATACAGAAACGCTCATATCGTGACAGGAGCGGCAAACAGCACGATAGCGTCGACATCTTGGCCGAACGTTTGGAACTCATGCGCAAACCGGCCACTCCCCCGGGAAACAGTGGAGAAACGTCCCAGAACACTCCGGACATCAGCCAAGGAAACCGGAACGGCCTCCCGCCGTTCTGATTCCTGCCATCGCAACACGGCGACATCCCCTGTTATATATTGCCACACCGTTTCTTTTCATGGACATTCCTTCCTCTCTCGTTCACCGGTTAGACATAGGCCCCGTGGCCGTGTATTGGGGTGACGTGGAGGGGTTGCGGCCATACCTTTCCCGGAATCTGCCGGCAAACATGGTGGAAGAGAGCATCCGGCGTTTCGCATCCACATCCCGGAGAGAGGAATGGTTGACTGTACGGCTACTTCTCAGCTACGCTTCAAGGGAGAACGGGAAAGAATTCAACCTTACCTACCAGGCGGACGGCCGCCCTGTCCTCTCCGAAAAAGGAATCGGAATCAGCATTTCCCACAGCAAAGGTCGTGTCTGCGTTGCCCTGTCGCCGGGTCATACGATAGGCATTGACATTGAGTTATGTTCGGAACAGGCATTCAGGGCACGCTCGATGTTTTTCACGCCGGAAGACCTGGCTTGTTGCCCTGATGCTGCAAGTCCTTCCTTTTATACAATGGCGTGGAGCGCAAAAGAGTGTCTCTACAAGCTCATGCAACAACAAGAAGGACTTTCGCTGCCGGACATCCATTTGCGTCTATCCGAAATCCCGGAAGAAGAGGGTATCATACAAGCCACGGTGAGAGGAAAACTATATGATGTGCATTGTCTTTTCCTTGATGCCTACATACTTACTTGCTCCTTCTTACCTCGTATCGAAGATACGGAAAAAGGATAGCCCCT
>CAZURD010000169.1:0-2106 GCA_964623445.1 uncultured Prevotella sp.
CAGCACTGCTTGCAACGTCAGCCCTCACTGTCGATGTTTTCATTTGGCACTCGCTATTAGAAGTCTGTTTTGGTTGCAAAAATACAAAAAAGAGCATAAATCATCGACTTTAATAGCCTTTTTTAGCTCCATTTGCCGTGTCTATTTTTTCCAAAGAGCATCTTTTGCATATCATTGACATTTCATTGCGGTCAATAGTATGTGAAAATACAAATAATCAGACATCCATTGCGAACGCCCGTTCAACGACGGGCGCCATGTCGTAATACCTGTATTCGGCCAGACGTCCGCCAAAAATGACGTTTGGCTCGGCATCGGCCAGTGCCTTATACTTGAGGTAAAGCTCATTGTTGCGGCTGTCGTTGATGGGGTAATAAGGTTCCATCCCGTCGCGCCACTCAGTGGAAAACTCCCGCGATATTACAGTCTTGGGGCAGCGGTAGACCTCATCGCCGAACATCTCAAAGTGCTTATGCTCTATCACTCGGGTGTAAGGGACGCTGCGCTCGGTATAGTTCACTACGGCATTCCCCTGATAATTGGGCGTGTCGAGCGTCTCCTGCTCAAAGCTGACGGTGCGATACTCCAGCTTGCCGAAGCGGTAGCCGTAGTATTCGTCTATCTTCCCGGTGAACACCACGCGCTCGGCCATGTCCTCGTAAGCGGCGCGATTGGCGAAAAAATCCTCCCCGACGCGCACCTCAACACCATCGAGCAGGCCGTCGATCAGCCGGTTGTAGCCGCCGATGGGTATTCCCTGATACTTGTCGTTGAAGTAGTTGTTGTCAAAGACAAGCCTCACGGGAAGCCGCCTGATGATGAACGCCGGCAGCTCGGAGCACTTGCGTCCCCACTGCTTTTCCGTATATCCCTTGATGAGACGCTCGTATATGTCGCGCCCCACAAGGCAAAGGGCCTGTTCCTCGACATTGCGCGGCTCGCTCACGCCCGCCTGCCGCATGGCTTCCACGGCCTCGACGCGCTGCCGCTCAATCTCCGCCTGAGCCTCCGCAGGGGTGACCACGCCCCAAAGGCGGTTGAACGTGTTCATGTTGAACGGCATGTTGTACAGCTGCCCCTGATAGTTCACAACGGGAGAATTAGTGTATCGGTTGAATTCCACAATCGAATTTACAAACTGCCATACATCCCTATTGGACGTGTGGAATATGTGTGCGCCATACTTGTGTACGTTGATGCCCTCCACCCGCTCACAATACAGGTTGCCGCCGGCGTGCGGACGCTTTTCGATCACAAGGCAACGCTTGCCTGCCTTATGCGCCCTGTGGGCAAAAGTAGAGCCGAACAGTCCCGCACCCACTATCAGATAGTCATATTGTTTCATCCGTATGCGTTTTTATGCTTGCTCCAGTGGCCATAGTCAAAGGATACTTGCAAAGATACAAAATTAAACCCAAATCGGTCGTTAGACTTCAGACTGATTCTGCGGTCATGCCGTGCAGATTGGCTTACGGCCTCGACGAAAGCGTAGCAGGCTACGCCGAGGCGAGACGGGAGACAGCCATCGCCGTTAACATAATTATGTTAACGGCACAGACAGAGGCCGTTTCCGCCAACCGTCTGACGTTCAATGATTTGCAAAACCTATCGTTTTGCACTGCAATAAATGCCTTATTGGCCTCCAATTAATGCCTTATCGCACTGCAATTAATGCCGTTTCAGATCGCAATAAGACACACACGGAAAAACCATTAGGCAACGGCCATTTTTAGTTGCATATCCGTTGCCACCTCCTTTCTTCATTCCGACCACTGCCATCACTTCTGTGCAGTGTCCCTGAAACGCCCTTTTTGCGGTTACGGCATAGTCGTTTGGATGACGACAACTGCATATTTTTGTTAATAAATTGCATCAAAGCGTTACTTAATGTTATATTTTGAGGCATGGATTTGACAAAAGCACGCACAAAACGTCCTAAATAAGAAATCGTGTCACATGCGCGTTCCACGCACTGTCGGAATGCGGTTTCGTTGTGCGCAGCGGCAAAAGAGAAACGAATCGCCACCGCATACTGGGCTATGGACAGGGCAGCATGACCTAAGTAAGAATCATCACCAACAAAAATTAAACATGAACAGAAAGACT
>CAZURD010000170.1:0-2094 GCA_964623445.1 uncultured Prevotella sp.
ACCGATTGGGGTTTAGCAGTCGTAACGCTTTGTTATGCTGCCATATTCGTCTATCCGTCTGTCGCGCAGGAACGGCCACCAGCGTCTCACCTGTTCGCTATGCTCCATGTCAACGGTCACGATTGCGCTTTCCTCCTTGTCCTCGGATGCTTCGTATAGCAGTTCGCCTTGTGGCCCGGCCACGAACGACGTGCCCCAGAACTCTATGCCGTCTGTCTGTGCCGAGGGGTCTGGCTCGAATCCGACGCGGTTCACCGCCACCACGGGCAGGCCGTTGGCCACGGCGTGTCCGCGCTGCACGGTCTGCCAAGCGCATCGCTGTCTCTGCTGTTCCTCCTTGGTGTCGCTTAGCGCATAGCCAATGGCTGTTGGGTAGATGAGGATTTCCGCGCCGCGCAGTGCCATGAGGCGGGCTGCCTCTGGATACCACTGATCCCAGCACACCATTACGCCGAGGCGTCCCACGCTTGTGTCTATGGGCTGGAAGCCGAGGTCGCCGGGCGTGAAATAGAACTTCTCGTAGTAGGCGGGGTCGTCTGGGATGTGCATCTTGCGGTAAGTTCCGGCTATCGACCCGTCGCGCTCTATCACCACAGCCGTGTTGTGGTATAGCCCTGCTGCGCGTCGCTCGAATAGCGATGTCACAATCACCACGCCAAATTGGCGCGCCAATTCGCCAAACATCTTTGTCGACGGGCCGGGGATTGGTTCTGCGAGGTCGAAGTTGTCGACGCTTTCCACTTGGCAGAAATACAGCGAATTGTGCAGTTCTTGCAGCACGATGAGTTGCGCGCCGCGCTGTGCGAGGTCGGCCACGCCCTCGGCGAGGCGCACCACATTGGAGCGCGTGTCGTCTGTGTTGTGCTGTTGTATGATGCCTATTTTGAGTTCTCTCATGGTCGTTTGGCTTTTTCTTTGGTGAAGATTGCGGGGGCGGTGGGGTTATGCCGTGGCGGCGGGCGGCGTTGCTTCCGGGTATTGCATGGTGCAACAGTGCAGCGACCCGTGTTGCGCTATTATGCTGCGGCAGTCTATGCCCACGATGTCGCGGCCGGGAAAGGCTTCGCCGATGGTGCGCAAGGCTTCGGTGTCGCGGTCGGGTTGTGCGTAGGTAGGGCATAGCACCGCTCCGTTCACTACGAAGAAGTTGGCGTAAGTGGCAGGCAGCCGTTCTCCGTCGCGCGTTATCGGGCGCGGCATGGGCAGGCGCATGAGCCTGTATGGCTGTCCGTCGGTGGTGCGTAGCGTGTGCAGTTGTTCCTCCATCAGTCGGAGTTCGGCGTATTGTTCATCGTTTTCATCGTCGCACCCCATATATAATAAGGTGTCGTTCGGGGCTATCCGCACGAGCGTGTCTATATGCCCGTCGGTGTCGTCGCCCGTCAACTGGCCGTGGTCAATCCACACGATGCGTTCAGCGCAGAGTGCGGTTTTCAGGCGTTGCTCAATCTCCGGCCTTGTCAGTGGCTGGTTGCGGTTGGGCGCGAGCATACAGCCCGACGTGGTGAACACCGTGCCTTGCCCGTCGCTCTCAATTGCGCCGCCTTCGAGCACGAAGTCGCTGTGGTCGGCGTAGATGCCGTTCACAGCCCCCGCCTCATATATGTTGCGGTTGATGGCGTTGTCTTTTTCAGCTGGAAATTTCCCTCCCCATCCGTTGAAGCGGAAGTCGAGCAGGCGGATGCGGCTGCCGTCGGTGAGCGAAATGAAAGCATGGTCGCGCGCCCATGTGTCGTTGGTGGGGCAGGCAGCGGTCTTGATGTTGCTCAATGCGTCCTCGCCGCCGTAGTGGCGAATGGCTTCCAGAGCCATTTCAGGGCGCGGGGCGACAATCAGCAGCGGTTCGCGCCGGGCTATCTCCACTGCCATCCTTACGTAAGTGGCGGTTATTTCGGTGAGCATCGGTTGCCAGTCAGTGCCTTCGTGAGGCCACGTGAGCTGCGCCATCCGCTGCTTTTCCCATTCGGCGGGCAGTCGCCAGTGCCCGTTGCAAATATTAGTCGTTTCCATTCGTTGCCGGCCTTGTTGGATGTTTTTGCCCTGCAAAGATAGCTTTTTTTCCTGACTTGCTTTCTGAAGTTAAACCCAAATCGG
>CAZURD010000171.1:0-2046 GCA_964623445.1 uncultured Prevotella sp.
GCCTCACGGCAACAGCGCAGGAAAATAACCCTACGGAGAACCGCGCCGACAGCCTGACTGAAGATTCGCTTTCGATGTTTCTCCCGGAGGTGATGGTCAAGGGCGAACAGCCCGTGGCAAAGCTCGAAAGGGGTCGCCTGACCTACAATATGCAACTGCTGCTGGAGCGAATGCCCGCCGACAACGCCTTTGAAGCACTGTCGAACATCCCCGGGGTGAGCGTCAACGGCGACGACGTGAACTTCGCCTCGCAGGCCGTAACGCTGATTATCAACGGCAAGGCGAGCACGATGAGCCAGGAACAGATGCGGGAAAGACTGAAGCAGATGCCCGCCGAGATGGTGGCAAAGGCCGAAATAATGCTCTCTGCACCGCCACAGTACCACGTGCGCGGGGCGGCAATCAACATCATAACCAACGACTACATCGGACAAAAGCACGTGGCCGGACAACTGCAAGCCACCCACAAGCAAAGCAAATACGCCGGGGGAAAGGTCGGAGGAAACCTGCTATACTCCAACGAAAAGCTGCAAATGGACGCCAGCTACCGCCACTCCGGGGGCGATTCCTACGGCGTGGTCAGCCACGAAGCCCTGCACCCGCTCAACGGCGCGAGCGTGGAATACAGCGACCGCACGCAGAACAAGGCCCGCTCCACCGTCCACGACTACCGCGCGGGCATGGATTACCAGTTTGCCAAGGACCACACGCTCGCCATAGCCTACACCGGAAACAATACAAAATATAACTCAAACAACAACACGACAGGCAACAGCACATCGACACAACGCCTTGATGACCACGACTACTGGCACAACATAGACCTCGACTACACCACGCCTTTCGGCCTGAAACTGACTGCCTCATACATTAAATACAAGACAACGAGAACCCAAACGCTCGACGGCAGGCTGAACGACACTGAAAGAGACATCACCGCAGACAGCTACCAGAACATAAAGTCGTGGCTCGTGGCCGCCGACCAGACCCACTCCTTGGCCAACGGATGGGGCATCTCATACGGCGCAAAGGCTCAGTTCACCGACAACAGCAGCGCGCAGACCACGATGACCGCCGACGGCGACACGCTGTCGGACATCGATGACAAGGTGAAAACCACCGAGCGCATAGTGAACGCATACGCCGGATTCAGCAAGCAGATAGGCAACAGCCTTAGCATTGAGGCATCGGTGGCGGCGGAAAACTACCACACCCAAAGCCTGAACGAATGGCGGATATACCCCAACCTCAATGTCGCATGGTTCGTGAACGAACGCAACACGCTCAACCTGTCGTTCGGCTCAAACTCCACATACCCAAGCTACTGGAGCACGATGAACAGCGTGAACTACTCATCGGCATACTCTGAAATATGGGGAAACCCCGACCTGCGACCGTCAAGCAGCTACGACCTGCAACTGGTGTGGCAGTACGACAGACGCTACACGCTCGTGGCTTTCGCCGGATTCAACCCCAACTTCTTCGTTCAGCTGCCTTACCAGCCGACAGACCGCATGGCCGTGATAATGAAAGAGGTGAATTTCGACCATCGGAACAGGTTCGGACTGCAAGCCTCGGCCATGCTGACGGCTGGAGAATGGCTCAACGCCAACGTCTTCATGACGGGCATTTACACCAACGACAAGTGCGATGATTTCTTCGACTTGCCTTTCGACCGCAGCAAAATCATGTTCAGTGCCGGCGGCACCGTGTCGGCCTTGCTGAGCCGCCGGGCCAACATCCGCCTCATGCTGAACCCGTTTTTCCAGTCAAAAGCCATCCAGGGCGTGTACGACATAAACAGCGTCTTCATTCTGAACGCCTCCCTGCGGTGGGAGTCGGCCAACGGGAAGTGGAACATAACGGCCTCGGGGCAAAACCTGACAAACGACTATTTCAACACGAAATCGCTCCAAGGCAACCAGAATTTCGGCATGGACGTTTGCCAAAACTGGATAAGCGGCTCGCTGACAGTGACCTACAAGTTGGGCAACTACAAGTCGAAAGACAATAAAGAGGTGGACATCTCGCGCATGGGCTACTGAA
>CAZURD010000172.1:0-1976 GCA_964623445.1 uncultured Prevotella sp.
GGCAAAGTTACGCATTTTTTCAGGGAAGAACGCTCTTTTTCTTAAAGAAAATCAAGCAATATCTAAAAATCAATCAAATCGTGCGTTTATATCCAAGTATATTTTAGTGACAGCCACATTGCTGTGGTTGAATGGTTCTGGCGGCCTAATCAGGGGAATAGGGGGATGCGTGATGCCAAGGTGACGGTTTTGGGAACAGTCATCAGGCAACGAAAGGCGATAAAACGAGAAAGTGGGGACTTTTGTTGCCCCCACTTTCGCTGATTCCCTGTTCTGTTGCTCAATGCGTTACGCCGATTGCCGGCTTAATATTCGTCCTCGTTGAAGAGGAAGTCCTCTTTGGATGGATAGTCTGGCCAAATGTCCTCGATGCTCTCGTAGACATCGCCCTCGTCCTCAATCTCTTGCAGGTTCTCCAGCACCTCAAGCGGTGCTCCCGAGCGTATGGCATAGTCAATCAGCTCGTCCTTTGTGGCTGGCCATGGGGCGTCTTCAAGTTTCGATGCCAATTCAAGTGTCCAATACATAGTCGTAGAGTTTATCTGTTTTAACCAGCCGCAAAAGTAATCATATTTTTCTTATTTGCAAGAGTTATCCCATGTTTTTTCTCTAACGCCGTCGACAAAGTTCAGTTTGCGTGCAAGAACGAACAGATAGTCGGACAGGCGGTTGAGGTATTGCAGCACCACGGGGTCTATTTTCGTGCTCTCTGCAAGGAAGAACACGCGCCGCTCCGCCCTGCGGCACACCGTGCGGCAGACGTGGGCTATGGCCGCTTCGTGCGAGCCTCCGGGCAGGATGAATCCGTTTTGCGGCGGGATGCTGGCGTTGATGTGGTCGATGGCATCCTCAAGTAGTGTCACCTCGGCCACGTTCAGCGTGTAGGATGGTGCGAGCGGGGTCTGCGTGGTGTCGGTGGCGAGGTAAGATGAGAGGGTGAACAGGTTGCGCTGCGTGCGCAGGACGAGTTTTTTCTCGTCGCCATCTTTCATGAATGAGACGAGCAGGCCGAGTTGCGAGCTGAGCTCATCGACCGTGCCGTATGCTTCGATGCGCGAGTTTGTCTTCTTCACGCGGATGCCACCGACGAGGCTCGTTGTGCCGTCGTCGCCCGTGCGGGTGTAAACTTTGGTAATCTTCATGGTCGTGCAGTATTTTAGAAATTGATTTTGTAGCTTTGCTTGTGGCGTTTGGCGTCGAACAGTGCGATGCCGCAATAGTAGAGGTCGAACGTCAGCGACACCCCGTCCGCTTGCGTGAGCTGTTTCCAGAGCCTCTTGCCTTGGGCCGAATGGCCGATGCTCTCCACGATGAAAAGCGCAGCGTTGGAAGCCTTTGCCGCTGCTGCGGCGAGAACGTCCGACGCGCCTGCTACCGCGCTGAACCGGGCCATGTCCACCGTTTCCACGTCAGCCGGGAGTGGGCTGCCTCCCGCCACGGCTGCATCGGCCTCAATGCGAACCACCCTCGCCTGCCGGCAGCCGGCGCGGATATAGTCGGCATAGGCAGCCGTGGGCGGCGCAAAGTCCACCACCGTGGCCGGGCGACAGCTGTTGGCCAGCCTCATGTAGAGCCGGCCGAGCTTGTGCCCGAGGGCCGGCAGGTCGGGGTATGCCTCGGCAAGCCGCTCATAGGCATAGAAAGGCAGGCGCACGTTGAGCACGTCGCAAACAAAGTGATAGGCCCACGGCGACTGAATGCCGAAGCCACGGCAATGATGCCAGCGCGAAGCCCACACCATACAGCGTCTCAACGAGCTGAAGTGGGGCACATGATTTGCCTCCATTTACCATCTATATGAAAAGAACCATTGCATACGGTGGAACGCCAAAGCCCCACGGACATGGATGTCCTCCTCCCCCGGGTAATGCCGACGGGGCACAGTTGAAGTCTGCTCACGCATTGCAAGGCGCAACTTACCTAATGCAAATATACGGAAAGGCGGGCGCAAGGCGAAATAAAACTCAAAGTTTTTG
>CAZURD010000173.1:0-1958 GCA_964623445.1 uncultured Prevotella sp.
CCAAGGGCCTCTACATCATCGGTGGCAAGAAAGTCGTGATCAAGTAACCGGGCTTCCGCCTGTCAATCTCAAGGAGAGGGTGTGCCAAAACACCCTCTCTTTTTTGTCACAAAGCACGAATTGCGTTGTCAAAATGCAAGCAAATCGCGGCAGTCAAGTTTTTTTTAGACGCTTTTCTTTGCCGCAAAGTGATTTGTTCGTAATTTCGCCAGCAAAATTTTAACGTTAAGAACGATGCCGACAGCTCGTACTCGACACCGGATTCGATTGGTTTGTCCACCGCCGCCTCGGCTTCTACGCCGACATCGCGTGGGGCATCACGGGCGTGTTCAAGAAAGATTTCAACACCATCGGACAGACACCATACCCAAATATACGGCACAATAGGCACTACATAAAAACTTTAAGGAAACCACCCCAAACCATTTTAAAATCAAAAAAAAGAGAAAACAGACAAATGAAGAAACTTTTCACAACTGCGGCCTTGGCCTTGGCGACACTCTTCGCCTCTGCCACAGACTACACAAACGATCTCATTGTGACCGTCAATGGCGCATCAACGCCCGCACAGGAGACCACTGTAACAATCGACCAGGAGGCTGACGGCACATACAGCCTCTACCTGAACAACTTCATGCTGGAAACCTTGCCCATTGGAAACATCGTCCTGACAGGCGTTGAGGGAACGGTTGACGCTAACGACGTGACCACACTTGCAGCGAAGGACACCATCCAAATCACCGAAGGCGACCTTGAAGGCGCCGGCTATTGGATGGGGCCGATGCTCGGTGACGTGCCCATCGACATGGTTGCCGAACTGCGTGACACCTCGCTCTACTTCATCATTGACATCGAGATGGCATCGCTCGGCCAGACAATCAGCGTGCGGTTCGGCGACGGAGGCTACCAGATAGGCAACTCCGACTTTGAGGACTTCCACACTGCGTCGGCTCTCTACATGATAACCGGCGGATATGTGTACGGCGATGAGCCTGACCATTGGCACTCGTTCATGAGCAGCACAGGCAATTACTCCTACTACGTCAACGGAATACAGCACACTTTCATCTCGGAAGAGGTGCGCCCGGGAACAACCGGCAGCAAAAGCGTGCTCGTAACTTCGGGAGTGGTTGACTGGTTCAATATAGTGACCAACGGAACAATAACTACCGGCAGGATGAACGCTGGGTCTCTGTCCGCCACAGACCCGGGCAACAACGCATTCCTCGACATAACGAGCACAGACCTTGACGACAACGGCGACCCGTTCTACACGCTGCTCAACGGCAAGCCCGACTCACTGAGCGTGTGGGTGAAGTTCAAGCAGGGAACGCCGTCGGAGGAGCATCCTTACGCCACGCTGACAGCCGTGATAACCGACGGCTCTTACTATCAGGAGCCTGATACCATCGACTACAGCGACATAATCGTGGGACGCGCGGCCAACACCCAGATTGCGTCCAACGACTACGCTTGGCAGAAGATCGTGCTGCCGTTCGACTATGACTCCTACACGGCAAGCGACCCGAAAGCCATTCTCGTGACCATTTCCACAAATGCAGACCCGGGAGAGGGAAGCGGAACGGACTCGCTCTACGTGGACGACTTCGAGCTGATATACAATCTGCCTGCCGTCACCGGCATCTTAATCAACGGCGAGCCTCTGGCAGACTTCGACCCGAGCGTGACCGAGTATGAAATAGTCATCGACAGCACCGATGCTACGGTAAGTTCCTGCGACGTTGAATACAGCGGAGCGCAGGGAGGCAAGAGCTTTGTCAGCATCACCCCGAACGAGGACGGCAACGGCAGCAATGTCACCATCAGGGTATATTCCTCCGATCTGAAGCAGAAAGTGGAATACGTCGTTAAGACTCGCACGAGCGAAGAGGGCGGCGACGATGAGACCGGCGAGGCAACGGCCACGCTGGTGCATACGGCAAGCGCAGTGTGGGGCT
>CAZURD010000174.1:0-1767 GCA_964623445.1 uncultured Prevotella sp.
GCAGAATCATTCTGAAGCCTAATGACCAATTTGGGCTTAAAGCAATACCGTCAAGTTGGAGTTGCAACTCCGCCAACGGGTTGTCCCCGCTAAATATCCGCTGAACCGTGACGAATGCACACGGTGGTGGGGCATGTGTTGTGAATCGTGACATTGCGGTTGGGAACTTGAAATTCTTGAATCGGGCAATGTGTCGGGCTGGTTGCGCAATCCGCGTGGGAGGCTTGGCTTCGGCCCTTTTGGGGCTTGAAAAATTTCGGGATGAGCCAAAAATTTCGTAACTTTGCACTTGTCATACAGCACATAAGGAAACAATGGCAGAAGACATAACAACGGAAAGCAACTATTCGGCGAGTAATATCCAAGTGTTGGAGGGGCTGGAGGCCGTGCGCAAGCGCCCCGCCATGTATATAGGAGACATAAGCGAGAAAGGCTTGCACCACCTCGTCAACGAAACTGTGGACAACTCCATCGACGAGGCAATGGCCGGATATTGCACACACATCGATGTGACAATCAATGAGGACGGCTCAATTACGGTGCTCGACAACGGGCGCGGTATACCAGTCGACGAGCACAAGAAGTTGCACAAGTCGGCACTTGAAGTGGTGATGACCGTGCTCCATGCCGGCGGAAAGTTTGACAAAGGTTCATACAAAGTGAGCGGCGGCCTGCACGGCGTGGGCGTGAGCTGCGTGAACGCCCTCTCCACGAGAATGCTCTCGCAGGTGTATCGCGACGGGAAAATCTACCAACAGGAATACGAGAAGGGCAAGCCGCTCTATCCGGTGAAAGTGGTGGGCGAGACCGACAAGCGCGGAACGCGCCAGCAGTTCTGGCCCGATCCCACCATCTTCACGACCACGGAATATAAATACGACATCATAGCCAAGCGGATGCGCGAACTGGCTTATCTCAATGCGGGCATCACCATCACGCTGACCGACATGCGCCCCGACGAGGAGGGCAAGATACAGCAGGAGACATTCCACGCAAAGGACGGTCTTAAGGAGTTCGTGCGCTACATCGACCGCCATCGCACACACCTCTTCGACGACGTGATTTACCTCAAGACGGAAAAGCAGGGCGTGCCGATAGAAGTGGCCGTGATGTACAACACGGACTATACGGAGAACATCCACTCCTACGTCAACAACATAAACACCATCGAAGGCGGCACGCACCTCGTGGGATTCCGCATGGCCCTGACGCGCACGCTGAAGAAGTATGCCGATGCCGACCCCGCCATATCAAAGCAAATAGAGAAGTCGAAAATCGAGATAGCGGGGGAGGACTTCCGCGAGGGACTTACGGCTGTAATATCAATAAAGGTGACGGAGCCGCAGTTCGAGGGACAGACGAAGACGAAGCTCGGCAACAGCGAGGTGGCCGGCGCGGTGCAGCAGGCTGTGGGCGAGGCTCTGTCAAACTATCTGGAGGAGCATCCGAAGGAGGCCAAGCTCATTTGCGACAAGGTGATACTCGCCGCAACGGCTCGCATCGCAGCCCGCAAGGCGCGGGAGAGCGTGCAGCGAAAGAACCCCATGACGGGCGGCGGACTGCCTGGCAAGCTGGCCGACTGCTCCAACCGAGATCCGAAGGAGTGTGAGATATTCCTCGTGGAGGGCGACTCCGCAGGCGGGTCGGCCAAGCAGGGACGCGACCGCTACACGCAGGCCATCCTGCCACTGCGCGGAAAGATTCTCAACGTGGAGAAGGTGATGTGGCACAAGGTGTTCGAGAGCGAATCGGTGATGAACATCATAC
>CAZURD010000175.1:0-1759 GCA_964623445.1 uncultured Prevotella sp.
GGGATTTACTTCCCTTGTTCGAGCTTCAGCGTCATCGTGCACTGGTCGCACACTTCGGTCGGGCCGAAGTACTGGATCGGGCCGGGATAGACGAAGCAGGTCTCCTTGGCCCACTCATCACGATGGGCGGCGAAAGTCTTGAACGGAGTGCCTTCGAGATCCACGAGAGCCTTTTTGATAACAGGCTTCATCTCTCCGTGCCGACGCTCCATATTCATCATCATCGTGATGGGCACACCACCGGCTACCCATTCGGCGGCAGGAGCTGTCGTGTTCTTGACAATGGCCATGTAGCCGGTTTTCCCGTTGGCCACGAGCTGCGCCGCGCTCGTCCCGAGGGCATAGCAGTAGTCCGCGTCGTAGTTCGACGGAGCGGCACAGCGTCCTTCGTAGCCGAAGAAGTGATGTTGTGCGGCAAACTTGCCGGTGTATTTTCCCTCGGCCTTCCATGCTGCGAGCTTCTTGGCGACCATTTCGGAGAGGAGCTTTTCCGTTTCGATGAGCGACACCTGCACGTTTCCGTGGGGGTCACGCTCCATGGTCAGCTGGCGGGCTACGCCTTCGGGGAGCGAGGTGTAGATGGCCACGTTCTCCTTGCTGAGCTTGCTCATTATCCAGGCGCGCTGTTCATCGGCCGACACGGTGCTTGCCTCGGGCGTGGCGAGCAGGTCGTTCAGTTCGGCGATGAGCTTCTTCATGGCGGGGATAAACTCGATAAGCCCTTCGGGAATGAGCACTGTACCGAAATTGTTGCCGTCGGCGGCACGCTGGGCGACTACACCGGCGATGTAGGTCACGATGTCGTCGAGCGTCTGGTTCTTGGCTTCGACTTCCTCACTGATGATGCAGACATTGGGCTGGCATTGCAGGGCGCATTCGAGCGCGATGTGCGAGGCGGAACGTCCCATCAGCTTGATGAAGTGCCAGTACTTACGGGCGGAGTTGGCATCACGCTGGATGTTGCCGATGACTTCGGCGTAAGTCTTGCAGGCCGTGTCGAAGCCGAAGCTGGTTTCTATCTGTGCGTTCTTCAAATCGCCGTCGATGGTCTTGGGGCAGCCGATGACCTGCACGCCGTAGTTATTGGCGGCATAGTATTCGGCCAATACGCAAGCGTTGGTGTTCGAGTCGTCACCTCCGATGATGACTACGGCCTTGATTCCAAGCTCCCGGATAATTTGCAAGCCACTTTCGAACTGCTCCTTGGTTTCCAGTTTCGTGCGTCCGGAACCTATCATGTCGAATCCGCCGGTATTGCGGTATTCGTCAATAATATCTCCCGTCAGCTCCATATATTTATGGTCAACCAAACCGCCGGGGCCGAGAATGAAACCGTAGAGTTTGTTGGCCGGGTTCTGCTTTTTAAGTTCGTCGTAAAGCCCGCAAATGACATTGTGTCCGCCCGGGGCTTGTCCGCCCGAGAGGATGATGCCGATATTCATCGGGGCATATTCGCGCTTCTCCGTCGACGGGACGAACTCAACCAAGGGCATACCATAAGTGTTCGGGAAGAGCTTCTTGATTTCTTCCTGGTCGGCCACGCTCTGTGTCGGTGCCCCCTCTTTGATGGTCACGTTACCACGAAGTCCCTGCGGGAGTTTGGGCTGGTAAGCAGCCCTTGCGATTTGCAATGCACTTTTTTTCATAATTTCTCGACTTGTCATGAAAGATTTTTCCCCGCAAAATTAGCCCATTTTGGCCAACCAAGCAAGATGTCTCCCAAAAAAGCGGCCTATCCCGACGCACACTTAAAATTAAA
>CAZURD010000176.1:0-1739 GCA_964623445.1 uncultured Prevotella sp.
CGCTAACCTGCCAACAAGAAAAGACGATGAGAAGGAAAACGAAACGCATAATCGTAATTGTCATTGCCGTATGGGCGGTATTGCCCTTTGTCGTTGCGCCCCTGTACAGGCTCTTTGCCGACAAGGACAAGGCCGAGGACGGACGCGAAGAGACGGTGGAGCAGCAGTACGGCAAACCGTTCAGCGGCTATTTCAGCGTCGAGGTGTCGCCCGACGTCGACGCTTACAACAAAAAGCGCTTCGTGTTCTACAATAACGGCACGGCCGTGCTGCAGCACGACAACAACTTCAAGGCCGTGTACGAGTTTTACACCTACGAGCCGCACGCCGACGGCACGATAAGCCTGAAAGGCGACAACATTGTGTGCGAACGTGCGTTTAGCGTCGGCGTAGAGCCCGGACGACCGGCCGACGTAACGCTCAACGTGAGGCAGGAAGGGGACAGCGTCGTGATGAGCGGAACCGAGGACGGCGGAGGCCGCAGCTTCATCCTGCGCCCCGTAGGCAAGGCGGGCTACAACAACATAATGGCAGAGGCCTTCGATGCCGTGAACTTCTGCAAGAGCGACTTCGCGGCAGAGCCGGAGCGGCTGTGGGTGGTCACGACCACCAGGGCTGGCGTCGTGACGGCCAAGGACAGCGGCAAGGTGTATCGCTATTTCAGCAAGGGCGAATTCCTCTACGGCTCGCTCGAAGACGACGGGAAATACGTCTGTCTGCCGTATGCCGGCGGGCGCTCGGCCTACGTGAGCACCAGCGAGGTGGAGGCGGTGGGCACGCAGGAGCGGCTGGCCGCCCTGCTGGCCGACGACGGACTGCGCGGTACGTCGCTGATGAAGTGGACGAGGTCATTCCCCGAGATGGAAAGGAAACAGGCCACGAAAGACTACTTCAACGGTTGGCTCGCCGGGCGCAAGGCCGCGCAGTTTTTCCTCATCGCAACGGTCGTGGCGGCGGTGCTCCTGCTGTTGAGGAACCTGTGCGGATGGGACGGTCACTCGTGGCTCGTGGTAAGCAAGGTGGTGCTCGTCGCACTGACGCTCATGTGTTTATGGTACGCCTACTCGTTAGGCACCGACATGCTCTGGTTCATCATCGACACCAACCCCATCGTGGCTCTCGGCAACATCGTGCTGATGACCATTGGTGCATCCGCGCACACGCTGTTGCTCGGAGCGGCAGTGGAAGACTTGATTAAAGAGAAAGGAAGCCGCCTTACCGTGCCCCAGTGGGTGGAGTACGTGCTGGCGGTTGTATTCTCGGCTGGTTCGCTGCTTCTGCTGGCACGTGGCGACGTGAACTTCAATGAGTGGATATTGGTGTTCTACGCAGCACTTATGCTGGCCACGCTGCCCACGGTAATCAGCCTTAAACGCCATTCACACAGGCGCGGCGGCATGGTGGCGTTCATGCTCCTGTGCTACCCAATGGGGATGGTTCTCCTGGTGTTCATGTTGTTAATGAAAGCCTTAGGGGAAATCAGTAATACCCGGGTGAAAACCGAAGTGGCCGAGAAGGACACGTTTACGGCATGGGATGGCAACGGCAACTCCGTACAGATAAGAAAGGATGCCAACGGCAACTACACCGACATGAGCGGTCGCGGCTACCAGTCGAGTGACGGCGAATCGTTCCATCCAAACGGCATAAGCAATAGCGACGGCCCATACTATAAACGATAGTACGAAGTACGTGCCCGTCTGGTGCGAAGCCGTCGCCTGCCCGCAGGGGACGGACGA
>CAZURD010000177.1:0-1630 GCA_964623445.1 uncultured Prevotella sp.
CCACGGTTTAAGCTGTTTGAAGAAATCGTTTCCCTTGTCGTCTACGAGTATGAACGCGGGGAAGTCCTGCACGTCTATCTTCCACACGGCTTCCATTCCAAGCTCCGGGTACTCCACGCACTCGATGCTCTTGATGCTGTTCATCGACAGCACGGCAGCCGGGCCGCCGATGCTTCCGAGGTAGAATCCGCCGTGCTTCTTGCAGGCTTCGGTCACGACATCGGTGCGGTTGCCCTTTGCAATCATCACCATCGAGCCGCCGTTGTCTTGGAACTCGTCCACGTAGGGATCCATTCGGTTGGCCGTCGTCGGCCCCATCGAGCCGCAGGGCATACCCGCCGGGGTCTTTGCCGGGCCGGCGTAGAGCACGGGATGGTCTTTGAAGTATTGCGGCAGCCCCTCGCCTGCATCGAGGCGGGCTTTGAGTTTGGCGTGTGCGATGTCGCGTGCCACGATGATTGTGCCGTTGAGGCTCAGCCGCGTGGCCACGGGATATTGCGAGAGAGTCTTGCAAATCTCCGTCATGGGGCGGTTGAGGTCGATGCGCACGGCATCGCCCTCGCCGGCCTGGCGCAGTTCTTCGGGTATCAGTTCGCTGGGGTTGTCGTCGAGTTTCTCTATGAACACACCCTCGGGCGTGATCTTTGCCTTGATGTTGCGGTCGGCGGAGCAGCTCACGCCGAGGCCGATGGGGCAGGACGCGCCGTGGCGTGGCAGGCGGATGACGCGGATGTCGTGTGCGAAGTACTTGCCGCCGAACTGTGCGCCGAGGCCAATCTTGTGAGCCTCTTCGAGCAGTTGCTTCTCCAGTTCGATGTCGCGGAAGGCGCGTCCCGTCTCGTCTCCCGTCGTGGGCAGGTTGTCGTAGTAGTGCGTGGAGGCCAGTTTCACGGTGAGCAGGTTCTTCTCTGCCGACGTGCCGCCTATGACGAAGGCGATGTGGTAGGGCGGGCAGGCAGCCGTGCCGAGCGTCTTCATCTTTTCCACGAGGAACGGGACGAGCGTGCCCGGGTTCTGTATGCGTGCCTTGGTCTCCTGATAGAAATAGGTCTTGTTTGCCGAGCCGCCGCCTTTCACCACGCAGAGGAACTTGTATTCGCAGCCCTCCGTGGCCTCGATGTCTATCTGTGCGGGCAGGTTGCAGCGCGTGTTCACCTCCTCATACATCGTCAGCGGGGCGTTCTGCGAGTAGCGCAGGTTCTCCTCGGTGTAGGTCTTGTAGACACCGAGCGAAAGGGCTTCCTCGTCGCAGAAGCCCGTCCACACCTGCTGGCCTTTCTCGCCGTGGATGATTGCCGTGCCCGTGTCTTGGCAGAAAGGCAGCTGTCCTTTCGCGGCCACCTCGGCGTTGCGCAGGAAAGTCAGAGCCACGTACTTGTCGTTGTCGCTGGCTTCGGGGTCGGCGAGTATCTTTGCCACCTGCTCGTTGTGCGAACGGCGCAGCAGGAAGTTGACGTCGCGGAATGCTTGGTTTGCCAACTTGGTGAGCGCCTCCGACGAAACCTTGAGTATGGGCTTGCCCTCAAACTCGCCCATCGACACGCCCTCCTTTGTGAGGAGGTAGTATTCGGTATCGTCCTTGCCCGTCTGGAACATCGGGGCATACTTAAATTCAGGTGTACTTGCCATA
>CAZURD010000178.1:0-1615 GCA_964623445.1 uncultured Prevotella sp.
GCCACCATTGCCGACAACGTGGGCGACAACGTGGGCGACGTGGCCGGAATGGGAGCAGACCTCTACGAAAGCTACTGCGGCAGCATACTGAGCACGGCTGCAATAGGCGCAACGGCATTCGCCATGAACCCCGATATGCAACTGAAGGCCGTCATCGCACCCATGATAATATCCGCCGTGGGCATATTCCTCTCGCTCATCGGCATCTACCTCGTGCGCACAAAGGAGGGGGCTTCGATGAAAAACCTGCTCAAATCGCTCAGCCTCGGCACAAACGTGGCGGCCGCACTTATAGCCGTCGCGACGTTCGCCATTCTCTACCTGCTGCGGATTGACAACTGGGTGGGCGTGTCGTTCTCCGTGGTGAGCGGTCTGGCCGCAGGGGTAATCATCGGCCAGGCCACCGAATACTACACCAGCCACAGCTTCAAGCCGACGCAACGCATTGCCGAAGCGGCGCAGACAGGCCCCGCAACGGTGATCATCAAGGGCATAAGCACGGGCATGATCTCCACTTGCATACCCGTGGTCACTATCTCTGTGGCCATCATGCTAAGCTATCTCTGCTCCAATGGCTTCGACCTTTCGATGACGGCAAGCAGCATATCGCGCGGCCTCTACGGCATAGGCATTGCCGCAGTGGGTATGCTTTCAACCCTCGGAATCACGCTTGCAACCGATGCTTACGGCCCAATAGCCGACAATGCGGGCGGCAACGCCGAGATGAGCGAACTCGGACAGGAGGTGCGTCAGCGCACCGATGCCCTCGACGCACTCGGCAACACCACCGCAGCCACGGGCAAGGGCTTCGCCATAGGCAGCGCGGCTCTCACCGCTCTGGCTCTGTTGGCGTCTTACGTGGAGGAAATCAAGATTGCCATGCAAAGGGCAGTGGACGGCGGACGCACTTTCATCGATGCCGCCGGGCGCGAGTTTGCACCGTCGACGGCCACAATCACCGACTTCATGGACTTCTTCCAAGTGACGCTGATGAATCCCAAGGTGCTCACGGGAGCTTTCATCGGGGGCATGGCAGCATTCCTCTTCTGCGGACTGACTATGGGAGCAGTGGGGCGTGCCGCACAGTCTATGGTTGAAGAGGTGCGCCGCCAGTTCCGCGAGATAAAGGGAATATTGGATGGCAAGGCCACGCCCGACTACGGCCGCTGCGTGGAGATAAGCACACGCTCGGCTCAGCGCGAAATGGTTTTCCCCAGCTTGCTGGCCATCATCATCCCCATCGTGGTGGGACTGGTGCTCGGCGTGGGCGGCGTGATGGGGCTGTTGGTGGGCGGACTGACCACCGGCTTCACCCTTGCCGTGTTCATGGCCAACGCGGGAGGCGCCTGGGACAACGCGAAGAAGATGGTGGAGGAAGGTCATTTCGGCGGCAAGGGCACTGAATGCCACCACGCCACCATCGTGGGCGACACTGTGGGCGACCCGTTCAAGGATACTTCAGGGCCGTCGCTCAACATCCTCATCAAGCTGATGTCGATGGTGAGCATCGTCATGGCCGGCCTTACCGTGGCCTGCATATAGGCACACAGGCAGCCGAAAGCACTGGAGGCAAATGAAAACGGAACTGCAAATGAGTTGACAGGAATCTGGCAAC
>CAZURD010000179.1:0-1606 GCA_964623445.1 uncultured Prevotella sp.
GTATTGCACCATTATTCGAAGATGATTTTTGGGTGACACGTTGACGAAGTCAGGATATGGACAAGTTTTTGGTGCAGAATGCTTCTGCGGCAGGTGGTTTGCCTTGCGCTTGCGGGTGGCGGGCGGCAGTGTGCTTACTGTGGTTTTGCGCACTGTTTTTGGTGCGGGCATTGCGCAAAAAAGGCCGCCGTGCAGCCTGTTGGGGCTGTGCGGCGGCCTTTGCCGTGGCTTGTCGCGTTGCCTCAGACGATGCCTTGGGCCATCATTGCGTTAGCCACTTTCATGAATCCGGCAATGTTTGCGCCTTTCACGTAGTCCACATAGCCGTCTGCCTGGCGGCCATACTTCACGCATTGCCCGTGTATGCTGTGCATGATGTAGTGGAGTTTGTCGTCCACTTCGGCCTCGCTCCAGTTGAGGCGCATGGCGTTTTGCGTCATCTCCAGTCCCGACGTGGCCACTCCTCCGGCGTTGACGGCCTTGCCGGGAGCGAAGAGCTGCCTTGCTGCGACGAACTTCTCGGCGGCCTCGGCGGTGCATCCCATGTTGGAAACCTCGGCCACGCAGAGTGGCTTGTTGGCCAAAAGCATGTCTGCGTCGTGCCCGTCAAGCTCGTTTTGCGTGGCGCATGGCAGTGCGATGTCGCACTTGACCTCCCACGGTTTGCGCCCGGGGATGAACGTGGCCTCGGGGAATTCCTCCGCGTAAGGCTGGCAAATGTCGTTCCCGCTGGCACGCAGTTCGAGCATATAGGCAATCTTCTCGTCGTCGAGGCCAGCCGGATCGTGTATATATCCGTCGGGTCCGGAGATGGTGATGACCTTTGCTCCCAGTTCGGTGGCTTTCTTGGCCGCTCCCCATGCCACATTGCCGAAGCCGCTGATGGCCACCGTCTTGCCCTTGATGTCGTGCCCGTGTTCCTGCAACATCTGGTTGACGAAGTAGAGTGCGCCATATCCCGTGGCCTCGGGGCGTATGCGTGAGCCTCCCCATTCAAGTCCCTTGCCCGTCAGCACGCCATTCCAGCGGTGTGTGAGCTTCTTGTATTGGCCGAAGAGATAGCCTATCTCGCGTGTCCCTACGCCGATGTCGCCGGCGGGAATGTCCTCTTCCGGGCCTATGTGGTGGTAGAGTTCGTTCATGAACGATTGGCAGAAACGCATCACTTCAGCGTCAGACCGTCCGCGTATGGAGAAGTCGGAGCCGCCCTTTGCGCCGCCCATTGGCAGCGTGGTGAGTGCATTCTTGAACGTCTGCTCGAACCCGAGGAATTTCATTATGGACAGCGTTACCGACGAGTGGAAGCGCAAACCGCCCTTGTAGGGGCCTATCGCGCTGTTGAATTGCACTCGATAGCCGATGTTTACGTGTACTTCGCCACGGTCGTCCACCCACGGCACGCGGAACATGACCACCCGTTCAGGCTCCACTATGCGCTCCATTATCTTGGCGCGCTCAAACTCTGGGTGCTGGTTGTACACGTCCTTTACCGAGTGCAGCACTTCGCTTACAGCCTGAAGGTACTCCGACTCGCCCGGATGCTTCTGCTCCAGGGCTTGCATTATCTTGCCAACTTCCATAGCTTAATGATTGTTTTAGTGTTCAA
>CAZURD010000180.1:0-1582 GCA_964623445.1 uncultured Prevotella sp.
GTCGCGGCCTGTGCCAGCACATAGTCGCGCAACTGGCGCAACTGCGACAGCTGGGCTTTCACATACGCATTATCCTCGGTGTTGCCGCTGCCGGAGTAGGTGTTCATGTGGGTGATGTAGACATCCACCGTCACCCCGTCGGCCACTGTCACCACATAATGGCGGAAGCCTTTTGCAATCAACGTGTTCGCACCGCCGGCGAGTCCGCCGTAGGAGTCGTTGAACTCCACAATGGCCTCTTCCGTGGCACTTACGCCGTCTTTCTTCCAGAAGAAGCCGAGGCCGTCCGTGTCGTTCTTTCCAAAAATGTTGGAGGCTGAACCACGGTATGTGCCGGCGTTATAGTCGGTCATGGCAGCGACAAGCTGGCTGTGGTATTCAAAGTCTTCGCTGACACCGATGAAGTCATAGCCCAGCCCGTTCAGAATGCTGCCGATGGTGGTTGTGCCGCTTGACCCCGGGCCGTCGCTGTTGATGAGGCTCGGCAGTCCGTCCACATTCAGAGTGGCGCAGGTGAACCGGCCCTGCACCACCGCCCCCTCGCTGTCATACACTTTCAGGGTCTCGTAGTTGGCGAGCGTCACGAGGAAGTTGTATATCTGCTCGGCGGCGAAGTCGGTCAGGCTGTAGGCCGTGAACTCAGCCGTGTGGCTGTCGGTGCGCACCGTGATGGTGAACAGGTCGCCCGTCTCGATGAGGGGGAAGAGGCTCATGTAGCAGGTCTGCGCCTCGTCAAGGACACAAGCCGCCGTGTCCCATTCCAGGGTGACGGCGTTCTGCCACTCGTCGCCCCTCGTCCAGCTGCCGTCGGCGGCACTGAACGTGAAGCTGCCGGCCATGGCCACCCCCTCTCCATCGCGGCTGGCAGTCACAGTGATGCTCTTCAGCGTCTCGCCCTCCAGCAGCGTGCCGGAGGCATCGACGGTGATGCGTGCCAGTGAGAAGATGTGCTTGAATACGAATTCATAGCCGTCGGCGGTCTGCGTGGTGGCCCGGCCATACTTGTAGTCGCCGTGCAGCGTGCCGTCGTCCATGTTCTGCGTGGTGGGCAGCGTGCCGGTCAGCGAATACATGTCATTCGCAGCGTTGGCGGCGTCATACGGATAGTAGGCATAGACGGGCGTGTCGAAAGCCGTGGTGCCGGAAGCCTCAAAGCTGGCCGTGGCGGCCGTGCCCTGCCCCACCTTGGCATAGCGTTTCTGCGAAGTGCCCGACTCGTCGAACACCCCTATCTCGTCGCCGTCCGTCCAGACGATGCCCACGGCGTTCTCACCCGCCACGGCATCGCCCACGGCGGTGCGTGTGGTGGCAGTCTCTGCCATGCGGGCCACAATCCGCCCACTGCTGTCGTCGGTGCTGTAGCCCGCCTCGTATTCCGAACAGGAGAGAAGGATTAGTGCTGCCGGCATCATGGCAACCATTCCAAGATATTTATACATAAATCAGAAGTCGTTTTTATCAAGAGAGAATCTCCCGCGGGCGGGGCAGGCACGCAAGTACGCCTGCTCCGTCCGTGGAAAATGGTTTCTGCCTGTATCGGTTAGTCCCAGCCGATGGCTTTGGTATTGTTGTCCTTCATGCC
>CAZURD010000181.1:0-1579 GCA_964623445.1 uncultured Prevotella sp.
CCTTCGGGCGTGTCTTTACGGCAACGCACTACGGCATGGAGTCCGTTGGGCGTGTGCTCCACGTCGGGGTTGCCCTTCATGTAAGCCAACAGGTCGAGGCGGAACTCGTTAAGCCCCAAGTCCATGATGGACACGCCCGTGTTCATGTCCTCAAGGTCTATCACCTCGTGTTGCAGGCGTTGCAACTGCTCCTTGCGGTAGTCAAGGTCGTTCTGTTCCTCCGTGGTCAATGGATTGTCGTCGCCCGTGGCGGTAAGCACCGAAACTTTCATTCGCGCCTCCACACGGGCTTTCAGGTTGATGTACTCATCGAGCGACACGTCCGGCCAATAGTTCATCATCCGGATGACGGCGTTGCGCGAACCGATGCGGTCAATGCGCCCGAAACGCTGGATGATGCGCACGGGATTCCAGTGGATGTCGAAGTTCACCAGATAGTCGCAGTCCTGCAGGTTCTGCCCCTCGCTGATGCAGTCGGTGGCGATGAGCACGTCAATCTCGCCGTCGATGTCGGGGAAGATGGCGGCCTTCTCCTTACTGACAGGCGAGAAAAGGGTGAGCACGGTGTTGAAGTCGAGCTTCTGCCTTGCCTTCAGCTTCAGCGTGGTGCGCGCCTCCACGTCGCCCGTCACGAGGGCGGTGTCCAGATTGAAATGCTCCTTGATATAAGGCGCAAGGTTATCGTAGAGGTAAATTGCCGTGTCTGAAAAGGCAGTGAAGATGATAACTTTCCCGTTGTTTCCGTTTATGGGGTGCGTAAACTTCTCCCGCAGGTCGGCCTTCAGCCGGGCGAGCTTGCCGTCATGCGCGGGCGTGATGGAGGAAATCTTCTGCAGGAGCAGGTCGAGCGTCTCCAAATCGCGCTTCAGGTAGTCACCCCACGAAATGTAGTCCATGTCGGCCAAGCATATCCGTGACATGCCGCTGAGCATTTCGCGCTCCTCGCGGTCGTCGAAGTCATACTCCGCGGGATTCATGGTCGTGAGAAGGTGTTCGGCAGACGATGTTCCCTTGGCGATGCGCGACAAGGCGGCGGATATGTTGGTGCGCACGTGTGTCACCGTCTGCCGGAACGAACAGACCGAACTCTCAAGCCGCTTGAGCAGGTTGATGCACATCAGGCGGCGTATGCCACGCTCGCGCCCCGACACGGACAAGCCGGCGTAAAGCTCCCTGTCGCTGTCCGTGTACTTGCCACGCGCGGACGGCAGGATGAAGTCCGACGGCGTATAGACAGCGAGGTTGAGTTGCTGTATCAGCCCGTAGATTTCTTTGTAGGTGACGGCACCGTCCAGGTCGGTCAGCCGGGGACGGCACGACAAGGGCGGCAGGCGGTCGGGGAATTTGCCGATGTCCGCCGTGTCGTAATACTGCTCGATATGCTTGCGGCTGCGTGCTATGGTGACGGCATCGAGCACCTCGAAGAAATCAAAACTCAAGGCAGCTTGCAACGCCTTGGTGGTGCGCTCCTCGGCCGGCAGCTTGCTCCAACGGTTATAGACGGCCTGCGCCTGACGGAAGACATCGTCTATGCTGTTCTTGGTGCCGAGCAGTCCGTCAATGTTCGACGCATCGCCCT
>CAZURD010000182.1:0-1529 GCA_964623445.1 uncultured Prevotella sp.
TCCTAATTTCCAAGCTCCCTGTTCTTAACTTTTTTCCTCACGTCCCTGAGACGGCCATGCGCATCGAACGAGCGGCGGTCGGCAAGGTGTAGCGTGAGCATGAGCGAAAGCATGGAAGCTACGAACGTGATGACAACAATCATTATCTGATACTTTATCGCCACGTCCGGTGACGAGCCTCCGAGAATCTGCCCAATCATTGTGCCGGGCAGGGAAACGATTCCCATCACCGCCATGTTGGCTATGCACGGGGCGAACGATTTCTCCACGGCCTGCCTCACAAACGGCCTCACCGCCTCCGCGTGGCTCGCCCCATTGCCAAGCAAATAATAGTAAAGTTGCTGCTCGCGTTGCAGTCCGTCGTAGTAGGCATTAAGCGCAATCACGCCCACGCTTAGCATATTGCCCATCAATATGCCCATAATCGGCACGAAATAGCGTGCGTCGAAAGGATGTTCGAGCCGCAGCACCACCACAAGCACATACAAGCCGACAACCACCGCCGTGGCCAAAAACCCCACCACGAGCGGCAGGGCAATGGTGCGCAGCTTGAGCCGCGTGCGTCTGGCGGCTGTGAATGTGGCCACAATGGCCATGAGAGCCACCCACGCAAAGTTGAGCAGGGGGGTGTTCCTCTCGAAAAGATAGAGCATATAGAAGCCGATGAGCACCATTTGCCCCACCATGCGCACCGCAGCCACAACCGTGGAGCGTATCAACGGGGCATCGATGCGGTGGAAAAACCAGATTGGCACGGCCATCAGCAACATGCAAAGGCAGAGGCTGAGATATGATATGTCGGTTGTTTCCATGTCGTCAGACGGTTTGGTCGGTTTCTGCGGCTGATGCAAGGTCGAGGTCTATGCGCCTGTCGCAGCCTGCGGCGACGGTCTCATCATGGCTTGCCGCGATGATGGTGCTGCCTGCGGCGGCGAGCTGCTTAAAATATTCGAGCACAAGGATGGAGTCGCGGGTGGAGAGTGCCGATGTCGGTTCGTCCACCACCATGATGGGCTTTCCAAGCAGACCGCTCACAGAGAGAGCAACACGTTGCCGTTGGCCACCACTCAGCTCGGCTACTTTCTTGTCGTAGAGGGCCTCGTCAAGTCCCAGCATACGCCATTGCTCCATGAGCAGTCCGCGCGAGAAAGCCCTTGCGCGGTTGGCCTTCAGGCCGAACGGCAGTCTCACCATGTCGGCCACCCATTCCGTGGGCAGGAGGAGTTCTTGCGGCATGTAGGATATGCTTTTCCTGAATTCTTCTGCCGAGGAGGGCGTGAGCAATTCGCCGTCGACACTGATGTGCCCCTCGCTCAGCGGCACGAAGCCGAGCAACGCGCGTAGCAGCGTAGACTTGCCGCTGCCCGAACGTCCCGTGATGCAAAGCGTCTCGCCATCGGCCACGGTAAACGACAATCCGGAGAAAACGAGCCTGCTGCCAAACGACACTGACGCATTTCTTACTTCAAGCATTTGCACCTATTATATAATGTGCCGCAAAGTTAATCAAAAAAGTCTGTAAACCAAAA